>NZ_JAEHBO010000239.1:0-260 GCF_016483575.1 Bacillus cereus group sp. N12 | reverse complement strand
AATAGTTTCCTCCGCTATGACAATAACAGTCACCTTACAACACAATGCTAAATCAGCAAACACATTATTCGTCACTACCACAGAAACCGCAAACGGAGGAAACCCAGGAGGCGGAACGGGGACAGATAACGGAACCGGAGGAAACCCAGGAGGCGGAACGGGGACATGTCTCTTATACACATCTCCGAGACCACGAGACCGGCCGAGAGCTCGGATGCCGTCTTCTGCGTGACAAGGAGAAGGGGGGGGGGGGGGGGGGG
>NZ_JAEHBO010000238.1:0-261 GCF_016483575.1 Bacillus cereus group sp. N12 | reverse complement strand
CAAATGGGGCAGGCCGTAAAGGCGGCATTAAACAATTGATTCACTGCTTCTTAATGTTGCTTTAACTCTTGTAACGTGTGTTTTCTTATAAGTGGCAGGCCTCCCACTTCATTCTACATAGGCCCATATTTATTTTTAAGTGCAGTGGCACTACTTCTCCCTTTAAGTGATACTCCCAATTTAAATCGACAACTGCAAAAAGCTGAAGTAGCTGTGCGAGGCTATTTTCTTAATATTCACACCCTAAAAAAGAGACTTCCT
>NZ_JAEHBO010000237.1:0-261 GCF_016483575.1 Bacillus cereus group sp. N12 | reverse complement strand
AGCCTCACTAATCACAAAATTCATCCCAAGTGAAGCTAAAAATTCTTCTTTTGGGCCTTCATATTCTTCTTCATCCTTCGTTCTCTTAAGATTTTCTAAATACATCAGTCTTCGACGACCTGAATCTTCTGTAATTCTTTTTGGTTGTAGTCGTGGCAAGTCTAATAACGACTTATATTCATTTACATGTATACACAGAATATCATTATGAACACTCTGTACTTCTTCTAATTCAAAAGGTTGGTCATCAATGAACGCAAA
>NZ_JAEHBO010000236.1:0-261 GCF_016483575.1 Bacillus cereus group sp. N12 | reverse complement strand
TCCGCAGTAGCTCAGCGGTAGAGCTATCGGCTGTTAACCGATCGGTCGTAGGTTCGATTCCTACCTGCGGAGCCATTGGAGAGCTGTCCGAGTTGGCCGAAGGAGCACGATTGGAAATCGTGTATACGTCACAAGCGTATCAAGGGTTCGAATCCCTTGCTCTCCGCCATAAGGATTTATAATATTTGGCCCGTTGGTCAAGTGGTTAAGACACCGCCCTTTCACGGCGGTAACACGGGTTCGAATCCCGTACGGGTCACC
>NZ_JAEHBO010000235.1:0-262 GCF_016483575.1 Bacillus cereus group sp. N12 | reverse complement strand
TTATTGAAGATGCGGTACAAGCTATGCATAACGATGGAATAGAGGATGCAATCGCACTTGATCTTGCGACTCACTATTCTACATTTAGCGTGAAATCATAAGTTGGACGAGCGCAAGAAGAAGCTGAGAAACTTGGAAACTTAACAATTCATGGCATTGATAGATGGTATAAAGAACCGAAGTTTATCCAGTATAGGGTCGATGCACTGAAAGGTATATATAACTGTATGTCAGAAGCAGAACGAGAAAAAGCAGTATTAAT
>NZ_JAEHBO010000234.1:0-263 GCF_016483575.1 Bacillus cereus group sp. N12 | reverse complement strand
GCGATCTACACTTCTCGCTTCGTCGGCACCGTCAGATGGGTATAAGAGACAGGCTCTGATGGCAGCGGCTCTTGTGGTATCGGTGCTTTTGGCAGAGGCTCTGATGGCAGTGGTTCTGGTGGCAGTGGTTCTGGTGGCAGCGGTTCTGGTGGCAACGGTTCTGGTGGCAAAGGTTCTGGTGGCCATGGAGCTTGGGGCGATGGAAGTGGTGGAGATGGAATGGATAGAAAAGCAAAAGATGGAAATTAAAAAGATAGAAATAA
>NZ_JAEHBO010000233.1:0-263 GCF_016483575.1 Bacillus cereus group sp. N12 | reverse complement strand
CAATTTCGAAAATGTAGTAGTTGATCCTGTTATGGTATGTAAAGGAGCAGATGAAGCATTACATCCTGAAACAAATGACTGCTTACGTGACGTTCTTGTTCCAAAGGCATTAGTTGTAACGCCAAACTTATTTGAAGCATATCAATTAAGTGGTGTGAAAATTAATTCTCTTGAGGATATGAAAGAAGCTGCAAAAAAAATCCATGCTTTAGGCGCTAAATACGTACTGATTAAAGGTGGTAGCAAACTAGGCACAGAAACCG
>NZ_JAEHBO010000232.1:0-265 GCF_016483575.1 Bacillus cereus group sp. N12 | reverse complement strand
CCTCCCTCCCCCCCATCCCCCCCACAAACCCCACACGGCGAATTACCACCACGCTCCCAACTCCACCCCATGACCCGCCAACTAACACGCCCCGACGCAGCAACCCCCCCAAGGCCCGCCCGCCGCACACCCCCCCAAACCGCCCCTATAACCCGAAACCGTCCGAAACCCCCCTTCCCCATCACAACTCCCAACCCCACTACTCCCAACCCCCCCAAAAGCCAAACACCGCGCTGCAAGATCACCCACAACACCACTAACCCCC
>NZ_JAEHBO010000231.1:0-265 GCF_016483575.1 Bacillus cereus group sp. N12 | reverse complement strand
CTGACCTTGGTCGTCTTGTGGGACTTGAATTACTTTGGGACCTTGTTAGCCGTTTTCCACCGTTAGACCTTGGATTACTTGGGGACCTTTAATACACTGTGAACCTTTTGTAACTATCTCTCCTTGAACAACTTGGATTCCTTGCGGACCCTGAAGACCCTAAGGTACTTATGCACCGGTTGATCCTATCAAACCTTGTAACCCATGTGTTCCAGTAGCACCTGTATGCCCTGAAGGACCTTTGTCACCTGGATGTTATAGCAAG
>NZ_JAEHBO010000230.1:0-265 GCF_016483575.1 Bacillus cereus group sp. N12 | reverse complement strand
GTAATAAACTGTGTAATTGCAAATGAAATACCTGCTACAAGTAACGCAGGCCACGTTTGTTTTACCCATTTAAACACATCCATTAAAAATACGATGAAGAACGGAACAAATAATGATAGAAACGGTAACTGATGTCCAGCCATTTGTCCGATTTTATGTTGATCAATACCCGTTACTTGTCCAGCAACTGTAATCTTAATTCCCATCGCTCCTAATGCTACCGGTGCAGTATTTGCGATTAAACAAAGACCATACGCATATAAAG
>NZ_JAEHBO010000023.1:0-64600 GCF_016483575.1 Bacillus cereus group sp. N12 | reverse complement strand
TACAACGGACCATTTACATTAACAGACTGGAAACATGAAGAAGGTTGGAAATTAAAGAAAAACGCACAGTACTGGGATAATAAAACAGTTAAGTTAGAAGAAATCAACTTTAACGTAGTAAAAGATAGCGGTACACGTGTCAACTTATATGAAAGTGGACAGATTGACCGTTCAGGATTAGTATCTGAATTTGTTGACAAATATAAATCGAATCCAGATTTCTATACACAAAAAACACCATCAACGTTCTTCTTACGTTTAAATCAAAAACGTGGTGGTCAAGATACGGTGTTAAAGAACAAAGATTTACGTTTAGCAATTGCAAAGGCGTATGATAAAAAAGGTTTAACGAATGTTATTTTAAATGACGGATCTACACCTGCAGATTACTTAGTACCAAAAGAATTTGCTAAGAGTCCGGATGGAAAAGACTTCCGTAAAGAAAATGGAGATATTTTAAAAACGGATGTGAAAAAGGCAAAAGAGCATTGGGACAAAGCGAAAAAAGAGCTTGGAAAAGATCAAGTAACAATTGAGCTGCTAAACTATGATAGCGATAATGCGAAAAAAGTAGGGGAGTTCTTAAAAGGAGAGCTTGAGAAAAACTTACCAGGCTTAACAGTGAACTTGAAAAACCAGCCGTTTAAACAAAAATTAAAATTAGAATCAGATCTAGATTATGATTTATCTTACGCTGGTTGGGGACCTGACTACTTAGATCCAATGACATTCATTGATATGTTCGTTACAGATGGACCTCATAACCAAACTGGTTACTCAAATAAGAAATATGATGAAATTGTAGAAAAAGGTAAAGGTGAGCTATTAACGAAAACGAAAGAGCGTTGGGATAGCTTACTGAAAGCTGAGAAAATGTTACTTGAAGATGCAGCAATTGCACCATTATATCAACGTGGTGATGCAATTGTTCAAAGAGCAAAAGTAAAAGGAATTGTTCACCACCCAGTTGGTGGAGATTACAGCTACAAATGGGCATATATCGGTGAGGAAAAATAAGCTGAGGGGGCGCGTGATGCGCCCTTTTTTTATGCACTTTTCATTCTTCCTTGAATATATAAAATAAAAAAGGGAGAATCCCATGGAACGAAATACTTACATCGATTTCTTAGCTTATTACGGAATAGGAAGTGCTCATCCTGGTGGTTTTACGTTAACAAAACAATTGCTAGCACAACTGCCTCTTAGACAAGGAGCGGATGTCCTTGAGATAGGTTGTGGTACGGGGAAAACAGCGGCTTACATGACAAAAGAATTCGGTTATAAAGTAACAGCGATTGAAAAGAATGAAATTATGATTCAAAAAGCGAAAGATAGATGGTTGTTTGAAAGATTGAATGTACAATTGATTCAAGGTGATGCAGAGCGATTACCTTGTTTAAATGATTCATTTGAGTTTGTGCTTGGGGAATCGATACTCGCTTTTACAGATAAAGAAAGGGTTATATCAGAGTGCTATCGTGTATTACAGAAGGATGGTAAGCTTGTTGTCATTGAAATGATTATTAATACACATATTGAGAAGAGTGAGGAAGAAAAAATTGCCCAATTATATGGCATGAAAGAATTATTAACTGAGAATGAGTGGGTACAACTATTTCAGAAAGCAAATTTCAAAAGAATTACAATTGCTGGCGGTGGTACAATTGCAGAAACGATATCTAGCTATATAGAAGAGCCGGAATGGAATGTATCAACATATATTCCGAATGAGTTATATGAGGCATGGGTACAACATGAAAACGTACGACGTATGTACCAACATGTTTTAGGACACCGTATATTTATATGTGAAAAGTAGAGAAAAAGAGTTGGCTAAAGGTAGTCAACTCTTTACTATGTTAAATGAAAAATAATGCAGCTAAAGTAATTCCGAAGATGAAACCAAATCCAAGTTCAACGCCCCAGCCACAACCGCCACCCCAGCCGCCGCCACCACAATTACCGCAACCACGACCGCCACATCCACAGCTACTGAATCCACCACCGCAACCGAATCCGCAACTATCACATCTGCTAATGCCGCCGCAAAGATCACAACCACCGTTTGTATATGCGTCATAGTATCCGAATCCTGTATCAAAAGATGAGCGCTGTTGCATTGGTTCGATCCATACAGATTCATTTGTCACATCGATTATTTTGCCTAAATGAATGCGACCATCACGATCTTCAATTCGAACAACTTTACCGAAATAACGTCGGCACGTATCATAACATCTTTGTCTATGCATGTTCTGTCCTCCTTCCCCCTTACAGTAATACGATATGTAAGGGGGACAAGTGCGGCTTGTACGAATGACCTACCTATCATAATTGTTATATGAAAGGGGAAATATAAAGAAAGGATATAGTAAGGAGGGAAAGGCAATGAAATCTACAGATCAGTTTCAAACATACGAAGTACCGTGGAAAGAATTTATAGAAGCATTGCGAGATGAAATGAAGAAACAAGTAGGAGCGGATATTATTGATACAGTAGTTTGCAATTTAGAAGATGGATTTGAAGTGTATACATATATACAGGGGGATTTAGAGTTTGAATATAAAGAAGCGCTTGAAAGAAAATACGGAAGTGATGCTAAGACTCCTAATTTGTTAACGATTATGCTATTAGCCAGCATTTATAATACGAGTGAAGCGAATATACGCTTACATGCAGATAACAAAGATAATCCAATTGTTGAAGTATATGTGAAGCAATGAAACACGCTGTGAAAGGCGTGTTTTTTATTTATCCCGCTATTTTTGGGCAGTAAAACTCCTACCAAAAAATTTGGCTGGAGCAAAAAAATTAGGGGGAGCCAGACTGTCCGTAAACGCCCCACTGATCAAAGTTTTACTTTATATGATAAAGTATTAGAAAATTAGGCATCTTAATTTAACGGTTACAGATGTAGTAGCTACTAGAGAATTTTTAGAAAAATATTTTGGATTAATTTGAAGTGGAACGAGGGGAAATGGCTTTGCAGTTATGCGTGATAAGGATGGGTTTATACTAAATTTAATGAAAGGGAAAGAAGTTCAGTATCCTAAAACATTTCATGTAGGATTTCCGCAAGAAAATGAGGAACTAATAAATAAAATGAATCAAAGATTGAAGGAAGATGGATTTTTGGTTGAACCTCCTAAACATGCACATGCGTATACGTTTTATGTTGAAGCGCCTGGTGGATTTACAATTGAAGTAATGTGCTAATTAAAAAATCAAACTTTTTGTTGTGTGTTTTTAATATGAAAAGTAGGAAAAGTCTGTTTTAAGTATGGAGCTTAGACAGGCTTTTTTGCCTATATAATTGGATAGAAAATGCTATAAAGAATATTACCAAGTGTGTATATATGTTTACATAATAAAGTTATGGTGGGTTAGTTGTCCTAAAATACAAGTCATATATCTTGTTTCCTCTCATAAATTTAAACATAGGAATTTGTCTACAAAGGTGGCGAAGCCTCATCATGAAAATTCGAATTTGTGCCACATTCATGTTGTTTCTATTTATATGGTTACATCCTTATTGGACTTTTGCAAAAGGAGAGGAGGCAAAGGAAAGGGTCGTTTCACTTGTATATGATGATTCGGGCAGCATGAGAAATAACGATCGCTGGAAATATGCCAATTACGCTTTGCAAAGTTTAGTTGCGCTATTAGATGAAAAAGATACATTTTCTTATGTTCCAATGAGCAAGCCGAATAATCCGTTAAACATTTCGTTAACGAAGGATAAAAGGCAAACAGAAATTGAAGGAATTGGAGCGTGGAAAACGTATTTAAATACTCCTTTTAGCGCAGTAGAGACGGCGATGCAATCTATAAAAAAGGAAGCAGATATAGATGGAAAACGTGAATTTTGGCTTATTGTATTAACTGACGGGGCATTTAATGATCTAGAAAAAGATAAAGTTGGCGGAAAAGAACAAATTACAAAGAAACTAACAGACTTTAAGAAAGAAATGGATGTAAAAAAGATATCTTTACATCCTATCTTAATTACGATGGAAGAGGATTTAGGGCAGCAAGAAAAAGAACAATTAAATACGTTTAAAGAAATATGGAAGAAAGAGATAAACGGAGTTACGATGCCGTCAAGCGGAGAGGATGGCATTGTAAAAAGTGTAAATCAAGTGGCAGCATTAGTTGCGAATCGTGATCCATTCTCCTCCGTTGAATCGATTGTAAAAACGAAAGTAGTAGGAAAGAAAGTAGAGATTACAACGCCGTTCCCATTAAAGCGTATGACGCTTGTACGACAATCGCCTTCGCTGTCTAATTATCAGGTCACACAAATTTCGAAACCATTACAGTTACAGTCTTCTTTTTCCATACATGCACCCGGAGAAGCGAAATTATTCGGAAATATAGCTCATATAAGCACGGAAAATCAGGAAGTCATTAAACCAGGAACATATACGATAGAGGTGGATCGGGATATTGAGAAAGAAGGATTGCAAGTACTTGTTGAACCAGCGCTTAACTATACGGTTTCTACTTATGACAAAGATGATAATAGTCAAAAAAATGTTGAACAAATGTACGAAGGTGTTACTGCTGTTATTGAAGCAAAGCCTACTGAGTTACCAATTCAGTCTTCTTACTTTCAAGCAGAAGTAGAAATAGACGGAAAACAATATCCGATGAAGTGGAACGATAAGAGGCATGTGTTTTATTACGAAACGAAGATTGGTAAAGGGTTAGTACGTGGAAAAGTTCATATGAATATAAAGGGATTTTACAGACAGACGAAAGAATTCAAAATTGAAACAACAGAAAAGCCAAAATTATCACTTCAAACTGTTACGAAAGATTATGAAGAAAAAGTAACGAATTTAGAGAATAGTAAACCGTTTATTTTACAACCAAAGTTAGATGGTAAGCCGATGACAGAAGGGGCTGTAAAGAAACTATTAAAATCTACTGGTGTCACATCTAAACAATCAATCAACTATGAAATAAAACAACGTGGTAATCAAATTTACGTTTATCCTCGTCCTTATTACTCCGACACATTCAATTTCACAGATACTGGCACCGTAGAAGCTACCATCGTTATACAAGATGCGAAATTACAAGAAGTAAAGAAGCAAATATCACTCCATATTCAAAGTGCGCCGTTTTATGAAAAGTATGCGCTTATTTTTAAGTTTGTCATTCCTATCACTTTATTGCTGCTAGTAGTAGGCATAATCGTTTTAGGATGGATTGTTCGTCCAAGATTTCACCGGAAAGCGCTATTGTATTACGAATGGGATCAAGAAGTAGCGAAAGATTGGTTATATCAATCTGAACCAGAATTACTTCGAAATAAATGGTGGAAACATTATTTTGGTATCCCATTTCGAGCAGAAAGAAAAACTGTGCAATCCGTTACGTTTATAGCCAAGAAAGGCTCGAAATCTGTCTTTGTAGCGAAAGAGTCACAAGTAGTAGGAATGATTATTGATGGGATGTTTATAACAGAGGAAGAAGTAGGAATGGAGCATAAGACACTATATCCAAATGAACTTTTATTAATTGATAGAGGATATGGTAAGGAGATTTACAAATATGAATGTGAATAGTAGGTAGGGATAAGAGGGGAGTCTTAGCTTTCTTTCCCTTTCTTTTTAAACAAGCAAGAATAGGAAGGTGGTTCACATGACATTACAAGTTCCAACGATATTAATTGGATTAGGTGGAATCGGTAGTACTGTGACGCATCAAATATATGAAAAACTGCCTGAAGAGCGCCGAAAAAAGGTAGCGATGCACGTATTTGATACAGATGTGAATACATTGAGTAAATTTGATCATATTCGAAAGTTTAAGACACAAACGAGTTCAAGTAAAACGCCTAGAGAGTATATTGCAGGAGATCCAACGATTCCAGAGTGGTTTCCAATGGATCCAACTATACTTGATAAACCATTAACAGAAGGAGCAGGACAGTTACGCGTCATTTCACGTTTAGCGTTACGTGCTGCGATGAAAGAAGATAAATTGACGTCCTTTTGGCAAGAAATTGAGAAGATTTTTCCGGTTACAAGTGATCAAACGGAATATGGTGTGCGAGTTATTATTGTAACATCACTAGCAGGCGGAACAGGTTCGGGGATGTTTCTGCAAATTGCATTATATTTACGTGAAATGCTTCGGAAAAAACTGCAGCATCATAACATTTTAATACGCGGTGCATTTTTAATGCCTGATGTGTTAGTGAAGACGAGAACGGTTAGTGCGAAAGAATTTGAAACGGTGCAAGCAAATGGTTATGCGTCTTTAAAAGAATTGCATGCCATTACGCTCGGTTCAACTGGAGAATTATCAAAACGCGGTGGTGTAACGATTGAATTAGAATACCGTCCGGATCAAGTAGATGAGGATGGAAGAACGAATCATACGATTAAACAACATCATTTACCGTACAATTATTGTTTCTTATACGATTACGAAAACTTACATGGACACCATTTACACAATTTATCGGATTATATGGAGCAGATGGCAAATACGATTTATTTACAGTTATTTAGTCCGATGTCCACAAGTCATTTTGCACAGGAAGATAATCAAATTCAGCAATTGGCAGAATCAAGCGGGAAAGGACGATATTGCGGGGCAGGAACAGCAAAGCTCATTTATCCATATGAACATGTGTTAAAATATTGTGCTTTAAAATGGGCTGTGCAAGGTTTAGACGAATCGTGGCTTCATTTGGATCAACTCTTTCAAGAAAAGAAGCAAAGGTACGACCAAGATGTAAAACGTGGTATGCAGCGTGAAAAGCCAGAGCGTGGCAAAAGTTATTTAGAGGATTTAGAACATCTTGCTACCCGTCCAGAACAAGCCCATATTTTCTATAGACAAATGTACAATGAAACGCGTGAAGGAGCAGAGGGCGGTAAGCTCGGAGTTGCGAAATCTAAACTGTTTTTAGAAGCTGTAGAAAGCTATGTACAGCGCACAGTGCAAAAAGATGAGGAATTAAATCGTTTGCAGCACGAGTGTAAAATTTCAGCTGCGAAACTAAAAATGATGGAACAAATGAAAGGAGAAGTAGCGAGAGTAGATCATGCGGTTCGTTTATATGCGTATGCGATTCCGAGCCGTGTACATGAACATGTAACGACACTTTTATATGACATGATTGAATCAGACCGTTTTTCACCAAGTGGGTCTGAAGGACAGTCCTATCAATTAAATACATGGTTTTTAAAGAAAACAGACCCTGTTCATCCAGTAGCAGCGCGTTTTATGTTATATGAAATTCGAAAGCAGTTAGTAGAAAAAATGAATCGACTACATGAAAATAATGAACAGAAGCGTAATGTAATTCAAAATTATGATAAAAAATTTAATGTAGGTAATATAGATGGAACGGTAACTGCTGTACGCCGCGTTGAAATCGCTCAGCAACAAGGTTGGTTTGGAAAAATGGTGAATAATCAACAACGTTTATTTAAAAAAGAATTTGAAGATATCGTAACGCAATATGTACACAAATTAAATGAGTACAGAAAAGAAATGCTGTTAGAACTCGTTTATCAATCGTTATATCAAGCAGTTAATAAAATGATTCAATATTGGGAAAGGTTTTTTGATAATTTACATGAAACACGTGAAAATTTATTGTTTGAAATTCAAAAAAGAAGTAAGGAGTTTGAAGGGAAAACAAACCCAACGAATGTATACGTATTAGCGGAAGAGAAGTTGCAAGAAAAAATATGGCAAGATATGCAGCAACATTTAAATTTAGGTGTATTGCCGAAAGATATATCAGCAGAAATTTATATGAGTTTGTATGGGGAATATTGTCGGGATGCGAAAACGGAAGAGATTCAATCGAAAAAGGTAGAAGATTTTTATCGTGAACATATATTGAGCTATTGTTATGATGAATTACAAGTACGTTATCGTGATAAATTAGAACTTAATATTATAGAGGCATTGCGAAAAGAAGCGGATTATAAGAAGCGTGATCGTGATGAATACGTTCGTGAAAAAATTGAAGATCTGTTCCATTTAGCTAGTCCATTCGTGCCGAAAGTTTCTCACCATAGGGAATTACAATATTGGGGTATACATCCAACTTTAAAGAAAGAACTGCAAGAAGAATTAATTCAAGAAATGTTTAAAGAAAAAGATACAGTACATGAAGCTTTTTCACCATTTGAAGTGATCTGTTACCGGGCACATTACGGTTTATCATTGCAAGATTTTCCTAAATTATCATCAGGACACATTGCGAACGGTTTTATGAATGATAAAGGTGACTACTTCCAATCATATTATCGCCGTGTGAACAAATTAAATAGTAAAAAATCTAGTTTAACGCCGCATTTAGATAAGTATTGGCACTTACCAGCCTTTATGCCCGACTTGAATGCGACTCAAACGAAGTTAGACTACGATAAATGTAATCGTGCCCTTCTATATGCGTATATGTATCGCTGGATTAGTTTAGTTGCTGTTGATGGGCAGTTTGTGTATCAATATAACGGCGTTGGACGTAGCTTCTTAATTCAGTCGATGGGGAAAAATATTTCAAGTGAAAGTTATAAATTACACAGAGCATTACTTCATAATCCGTTTATTTATGAAAACATCTTGTCCAGATTTGAAGAAGAGCAAGAAAAGGCAATGATTCAAGGTGGACATTTATATACACATCCGTTCGTATTAGGAGCTCAAGATGTAAGATGGCTTAGAAAAGAACATGTTCACAATCTTTTAGATATGATTTTAATGTATGACCGTGAAGCGAAGTATGATCCGACGTTAGAAGAAACGTCAGATGAATTATTAAGATTATTCCTTGATGAAATCGAACTATACTTTCAAAACTATTACGGTACAGGTGCCGATATGGTTGCGAAGAAAGAGAAAGAAATGTTAATTAAACAATTGTGGGATCGTTCTTATGCAAAAGGGTATGTGGATCCGAATAGCGCTCCTTATAAAAAGTGGCAAAATTTATTAAGTGTTCAAGATGAAGAAGAAACGCCAAAAACGAATGTATAATGAATGAAAAGGGAATCCTTAAAAGTGGCAATACAACTTTAGAAAAGAGGGATTCTGATGCCGTTTTTAGGAAGTGTGTATCAAATATTTGGATTGTATCCAGAACTTTATTATGGAATGATTTCAGCTGAGATAGAAGAAGAAGCTCAGAAAGAGAATCTTGAAAATAGTAGTGCAGAAGCTGAAGTGAAAGAATAAAAAAAGTGCAGATGAAAATCTGCACTTTTTTATTCGCTTAAAAAGGTTACATAACTTCAAATGAATTATTATTTAAAGATAGTATTTTGATTAAAGGTATGGTGATTTCATTTGAATTCTATGTAATGAAAATTGTATAAAAATCAGTGAGGGAAAATGAATATGAACATGAAAACAGAAAAAAACAATGTTTTCGAGAAAATAATTATGTTTAAAAATAACATTTGATACATAATTAACCGTCTTTGTTTAATTAATTATATTGTTGACAATATAATTAATTGTATGATAAATTCAATCAGCATTCTTAGAGATGTATTTTCGCAATAATTATTTTTAAAATTTACTATGAGTTAAAAAGATTGATTTTTCTGTTTTTAAGATTGCTAAGTCTATAAGAGAAAAGGAGTAAATTGTGTATAATTTTATTTTCTAAACAGAACAGTAATAAAGATTGTAAGTAGTAAGAGATAAACTTGAAAAAGAGGTTTCAATGAATGAGTCTTTTAATAAAGAAAACAATGGATGAAGAAAAGAAAAAAGTATTGAATCAAACTTTAGGAGCGATTGATTTAACTCTTTTAGGAATTGGAGCGATTATTGGTACAGGGATTTTTGTATTAACTGGTATCGTAGCGGCGAAACATGCTGGTCCAGCGATTGTATTATCATTTATATTAGCGGCCATTGTATGTGCATGTGTAGCTTTCTGTTATGCTGAATTTGCATCTGCAGTTCCAGTTTCAGGAAGTGTATATTCGTATACATATATGACATTAGGTGAGATTTTTGCATTTATAGTTGGTTGGTGTGTGATGTTGGAGTACTTATTAGCAACTTCTGCGGTGGCAGCAGGATGGTCAGCTTATTTTCAGTCATTGCTACTAGGGTTTAATATTCACATCCCTACAATCTTTGCATCAGCACCTGGCATGGGGAAGGGTGGAATTATTGATTTACCAGCAGTTCTGATTATTTTAGTTGTAACATTTTTATTAAGTCGTGGTGCAAAAGAAAGTGCCCGAATTAATAATATAATGGTTATTATTAAACTGGCTGTTATTGTAGGATTTATTATTGTAGGGACACAATATGTAAAACCAGAAAATTGGCAACCATTTCTACCGTTTGGTTTTCACGGTGTGGTAGGAGGAGCAGCCACTGTATTCTTTGCTTTTTTAGGATTTGATGCAGTTGCAACAGCTGCAGAGGAAGTGAAGCGTCCACAGCGTAACGTACCGATTGGGCTACTTGTTTCTTTATTCATTTGTACCGTTCTATATGTAGGAGTTTCATTCGTGTTGACTGGAATGGTTCCGTTTACGGAGTTGAATGTTGCTGATCCAGTTGCATATGCGTTGCGCACTGTAGGAGAAGATAGAATTGCTGGCTTGTTATCGGTGGGGGCAATAGCGGGGCTAACGACAGTTCTGTTAGTAGCTATGTTTGCATTTGTTCGTGTATCTTACTCGATGAGTCGAGATGGGTTATTACCAAAAAGACTTTCCAGTGTTCATAAACGTTTACAAACGCCATTTTTTAATACATGGGTTACAGGCATACTAGCAGCTTTATTAGCGGGATTAGTGGATTTGAACTTATTGGCTAATTTAGTGAATATGGGAACGATAACAGCATTTGTTTTTGTATCTATAGCTGTCATTGTACTAAGGAAGACACATCCTAATATGAAAAGACCATTCCGTGCGCCCCTAGTACCTTTTTTACCTATCGTTTCAATAGTAAGTTGTATATATTTAGCTTTGAACCTTTCTAAGCTTACTTTAATTAGTTTTGTGGCATGGATTATAATCGGTGTTTTTATATATTTTATATACGCAAAAAAACATAGTAATGTTAGAAACGGAAATAGAGTATAGTCTGTTGAAATAATACTTGTCATGTAAATGAAAACACGCTATCTGTTCTTTATACTTATAAGAACAGATAGCGTGTATTTTTTATTTAATAATCCCACTTTCTAAAATTTTGATAGTCGGTGTTACTTTTGCGCTAGCTTTGGAAAAGGAATTAGGCCAAACGTCTTCAACCTTCTTCCATTCTTTATATTGAAAAGCCCTCGCATAATCACCAAATCCGATGGATCCAGTTGCTGTTTTTGAATTTTGTGAATTAATTCGTTTAAATCTTTGTTTAGTTGTTTTGCGATAAGTGAAGTTAATTTCTTTTTATCTTTATCTAAATCCATATTGAATGTAATCTCAGATATAGCAATTTTTAAATTCATTTTAATATTAAATTTGAAACGGTTATCGCTATAGCCTGAACGAATGTTACGATTCATGCTAAGAACATTTATAGTTACGAAATCGTTGCCTTCTGTATCTTTTAAATTACTATTACTTTCAACTCGAGTAGAAGGGATCTTCATTGTAAGAGAAACTGGTGTATTAGCCTTCTTTTGTAATAGAAGAAGAAGTGCGCTTTCATAACGATTTCACTGCAGCCTATCCAATTACAATTCCTCCTACGACGCCGATCGTTTGTCCAACGGGACCCGGAAGCCGAATCGCAGCTTCACGGAGCATTTCAAGTACTAATTCCATCAAAAGTGCTTCTAATATAGGTGGAAAAGGAATTTTAGCACGAGACTCGCCGATTGTTAACAATAATTTAAGCGGAATCACTTCATAATGAAAGGAAATCATAGCAATATAAAGAGCAGGAGCAAAAATTGCAATAAATAATCCTGTGAAACGAAGGAGACGTATAAAAGATGGAATCATTGGCCTGAAGCTGTAATCATCTATTGTTTGAAAAAAAGCTGAAAAGGTCATAGGTCCAATTAATACGCCGGGTGAGCGATCTACAACAACAGCGATTCGCCCATTCAAAATGTGACGGGCCGTCGTATCAGGACGTTCGGTTATTGATAATTGTGGAAAGAGCGTGTATGAATTATCTTCAACAAAACCTTCTAATTCACCGGTAGTAAGAATAGCATCCACTTTTATTGATTCAATGCGGCATGTCATTTCTTGTATGACATCTTCGTTTGCGATGTCTGCTAGGTAAAGTAAAAAAACTTTAGAACTTGCTCGCTCGCCAACGGTGAATTCCTTCACCTTTAATTCGCGATTTGGGATATATCGGCGAATAAGAGCGAGACTGTCGCTCGCTACTTCATTAAATCCTTCATGTGAGCTTTTTATTGATGTCTCTGTTGTAGGTTCTTCAATGCTTCTTTTTGGTGCCGCTTGCGTATCTAGTTCTAAAGCTGATAGTTGCCCCTCTATAAATAAAATACTTTTACCATGTAAAAGGGATTGTTCAATGTCTGTCCACTTCTGAACCTTTTTTATATTTCCGATAGAAACGGAAGATTCCCAAAAATCGTCCTCATTCCACTCTTTAAATAAAAGAGGACGAAGAATATCTACATTAATAACAGTTTTATCTACAAGTCCTTCCATATATAAGAGCAGCCTCTTGGCCGTTTTTTAACGGAAAAGTACGTGTAATTAATTCTGGAATACCACTAAATAACTTGGACAAGTGTTTTAAATTAAGTGGAAGAGAAGAAGAAATAGGCTTATGTAATGTATGATCAGCTTGCTCTTGTGCAGAAAAAGATTTTTCACCGCGTATCCATTTTTTAAAAGACCCCATTTGTTCACTTTCTCCTTGTTGTGTTTTATCCCGGATTAACGGGCTGCCCGTAAAAGCCCGATTGGTTAAGGCTGATTAAAGTTTCACTTTATATGGGTTATTATGGATAGTTGCATGCAGACATATGCGTAGTTTAAATTACATATTGTATATTTTTAACTTTAACGCTATAATAATAATGTTAAAGATGGAATCGTGATATGACCTGTTATGAATCTATCGTTTTATTTATGAATAAATGGATTGGTATTTTAGCAAGATGTGCTAATACACTACTCCACCATGATGATAACGTGCCCAAAATGTGGTGCGTATATTTTCGTGGTGGAGTTTTTTTATTCTCAAAAAGGGGGAAAGACCATGAATGACAACATGGTTCATATTACAATTGACGGAAAAAAGTATACAGCGGAGCCCGGTTCAACGATATTAGGCATCATTAATGACAACGGGATTGAACATCCGCAAATTTGTTATGTACCAGAAGTAGACCCTATTCAAACGTGTGACACTTGTATTGTAGAAGTTGATGGAAAGTTGATGAGATCTTGTTCGACAGTGGCGACGGAAGGTATGGACATTGAACTCGGTTCTGGTCGTGCGAAAGAAGCACAAACAGAGGCGATGGATCGATTATTAGAAAACCATTTATTATATTGTACGGTATGTGACAACAATAATGGGAACTGTAAACTGCATAATACTGCAGAATTAATGGAGATTGAACATCAAAAATATCCTTACGAACCAAAAGTAGATGTAAGTGAAGTTGATATGACTCATCCGTTTTATCGCTACGACCCTAATCAATGTATCACATGTGGTCAATGTGTAGAGGTGTGCCAAAACTTACAAGTAAATGAAACGATATCTATCGACTGGGAAGCCGAGCGTCCTCGTGTTATTTGGGATAATGGCGTAGATATCAATGATTCTTCATGCGTGAGCTGTGGGCAATGTGTAACGATTTGTCCTTGTAATGCTTTAATGGAGAAATCAATGCTTGGTGAAGCTGGATTTATGACGGGATTAAAGCCGGATATTCTTGAACCGATGGTAGATTTAATTAAAGAAGTTGAGCCTGGATATAGCGGTATTTTTGCGGTATCAGAAGTGGAAGCGGCCATGCGTGAGACTCGTACGAAGAAAACGAAAACAGTATGTACATTTTGCGGTGTCGGTTGTTCATTTGAAGTGTGGACGAAAGGGCGTAAAATCCTGAAAGTACAACCATCTTCAGATGCGCCAGTTAACGCAATTTCAACTTGTGTAAAAGGGAAATTTGGTTGGGACTTCGTAAATTCTAAAGAACGAATTACGAAACCATTAATTCGTAAAAATGGAACGTTTGTTGAATCTACATGGGAAGAAGCACTGAATGTAGTTGCAAATAAATTAGGCGCTATTAAAGAAGAGTACGGCAAAGGTTCTATCGGATTTATCTCTTCCTCTAAAATTACGAATGAAGACAATTATGTCATTCAAAAATTAGCTCGGCAAGTATTTGGAACGAATAATATTGATAATTGCTCACGTTATTGCCAATCACCAGCAACGGATGGTTTATTCCGTACAATTGGTATGGGCGGTGATGCAGGAACGATTAAAGATATTGCGCAATCTGGTCTTGTTATTATTGTAGGATGTAATCCGACAGAAGGTCATCCTGTTTTAGCTACACGTATTAAACGGGCACATAAATTACACGGACAAAAGTTAATTGTAGCGGATCTTCGTAAAACAGAAATGGCAGAGCGATCAGATGTCTTTATTAGTCCAAAACAAGGAACAGACCAAGTATGGTTAATGGCTGTTGCGAAATATATGATTGATCAAGGTTGGCATGATCAGGAGTTTATTAATGAAAATGTAAACTTCTTTGAAGATTTTAAAGAGAGCTTAAAAGAATATACACTTGAATATGCAGAAGAAGTAACAGGTATTTCAACAGAAACACTTATCCAAATGGCTGAAATGATTCGTGATGCAGATGGTACATGTATCCTTTGGGGTATGGGGGTAACGCAAAATACAGGTGGTTCTGATACTTCCGCTGCAATTTCAAACTTACTTCTTGCAACAGGGAATTATCGTCGTTCAGGTGCAGGTGCCTACCCACTTCGAGGTCATAATAACGTACAAGGTGCTTGTGATATGGGAACTTTACCAGGATGGCTTCCTGGATATCAGCACGTTACGAACGATATGGAACGTACGAAATTTGAAATGGCTTACGGAGTGGAAATTGATAGTGAACCAGGTCTTAATAATATTGAAATGCTTCACGCAATTGAAGAAGGAAAGATGAAAGCTATGTATCTTGTCGGAGAGGATATGGCTCTTGTAGACTCGAATGCAAATCATGTACATGAAGTGTTATCAAGCCTTGATTTCTTCGTTGTACAAGATGTTTTCCTTTCTAAAACTGCTCAATACGCAGATGTTGTATTACCGGCAGCACCATCTCTTGAGAAAGAAGGTACTTTCACAAATACAGAGAGACGTGTGCAAAGATTGTATCAAGTTCTTCCTACACTTGGTGATGCGAAGCCAGACTGGTGGATCGTGCAGGAGATTGTGAATAAATTAGGTGCAAACTGGAATTATAGTCACCCAAGTGAAATTTTTGCTGAAATGGCAAGCTTATCACCGCTATTCTCACAAGCAAACTATGAAGTACTTGAAGGATGGAATAGTTTCCATTGGGGAAGTTTTGATGGAACGAATACACCGCTACTTTTCCAAGATGGATTTAATTTCCCAGATAAAAAAGCGCGTTTTGCGATTGCTGACTGGGTACGTCCAGCTGAATTCCCAGCGGAGTTCGACCTTCACATTAACAACGGTCGTATGTTAGAACATTTCCATGAAGGAAATATGACAAATAAATCAACAGGTATTCAAACGAAAGTACCTGGCGTTTTTGTTGAAGTTTCTCCAGAACTTGCAAAAGAACGTGGCGTGAAAACAGGTTCATTAGTGCGCCTTGTTTCTCCTTTTGGAGCACTAAAATTACGGGCACTTGTAACGGATCGTGTAAAAGCGAATGAGTTATATGTACCGATGAACTCTACAGACAATGAATCGGCAATTAATTTCTTAACAGGCCCTGCTGTTGACGTACGTACGAATACACCTGCTTATAAACAGACGAAAGTGCGCATGGAAGTGTTAGAAGTTAATGGCGAAAATCCGATGCCAAAAGCGAACCCGCGTAATAAAAAACGTCATCCTCAAGCTGGTATTGAGGTAGATCGTAAGTGGGCACGTCCAGGGTATGTACATTTAACGGATAAGTAGGGAGGAGAAAAAATATGGCTGCACCGATTAAAACGATTCAAAAACATGAATTAACTGAGGAAGAAATAAAACAGCAAAAGTTAGAGGATTTAAAGGAGCTTCTAGCTAATAATGAAGAAGCTTTAAATCAAATGTTTCATATTGTCGGGGAATTAAATGATATTGGCATGCTAGAAGCAGCAAATTCTATGCTGAAAGCGAAGGAACCAATCGCAAAGATCGTTCTCGGTCAAGTAACTCGTAAACCTGTTACAAATTTAATTAATAATATGATGGGTGCTGCAGGTGCTTTAACAGAACTTGACCCAGAACTTACGAAAAAACTTATAGGTAGTTTATTAGTAGGGCTGGAAGAAGGTAATGAGCATCTAGAAAGTAATAAAAAAGTGGGGATATTCGATCTTATGAAAGTATTAAAAGATCCAGATATTAACCGTGCTATCGGGTTTGGTCTTCATTTCCTAAAAGGTATGGGTAAAGGATTAAAAGACGAATAAACTTCATGAAGTTAACCTTTTCGTCCAAATATTTGTACGAAATAGTTTGGGCGAAAAGATCATTTTGGTAAAATATATAATAAAGTAAAATGAGGCTTTTAGGAGGTATGATTTTATGACGAAAAAGGTACATGAATTTAATGATATGATACGAAAACTCCGAAAGGAACTATTCGGAAAAGGACCAGAACGAATTCATACTGTATTTGCTGAAAATATGGCGATTGCAACACTGTATGGGAACTTAACACCTACTGAGAAATTCATTTCAAGTACGATGGATGGCGCGGAAATGGTTCATATGGCTAGAACGAAAATGATCCAAGAAGTTTACGCTGCGAATTCTCGTGAACATTTGGAGGAACTTGTTGGAGCGAAATTAGTGAACTTATTTTCAGATATGAAAGTAGAAGAAGATATTGCTGTTTCGGTATTTGTTTTTGATAAAAATATAACGTGAGAGAAGGATACTGATCGTGAAACCGATACAGGTAGAAAGAGAAGTTTTCCGTTATGAACAAGGGGTGTTTAAGCATATAGAGGACAGCATTGTAACAGAGTTTCCAGTCACAATTAAAATGAACGGACAGGAGTTTGTTACAATGGTTAGTACTCCAGAATATATAGAAGATATGGTAATAGGCTTCTTAGCATCTGAAGGAATCATTCGGAAGTATGAAGATATTGATGACATATGGGTACAGGAGAAAGAAGGATTTGTACATGTAACGACAACAAAAATAAACCCGTATTACGAACAAATGCAAAATAAACGTTATATTACTTCGTGCTGTGGTATGAGTAGGCAAGGGTTTGTTTTTGCAAATGATGCACTAAGCGTAAAGAAAATGAATGGTGTCCATGTAAAGGTTGCTGTCGAAGATTGTTTTCATTTAATGAATGAAATGCAGCAATCTGCGGATACATTTCGACATACTGGCGGAGTGCATAACGCAGCTTTATGTGATGTAAATGGTATTATTTTAGGCCGAATGGATATTGGTAGGCATAATGCGCTAGATAAAATTTACGGTTATTGTTTAAAAAATAATATTTCTATAAAAGATAAAATCATTGTTTTTAGTGGTCGTATTTCTTCAGAAATATTATTGAAAGTTGCAAAAATCGGCTGTGAAATTATACTGTCAAAATCAGCGCCAACTGAATTAGCTTTGCAGTTAGCGGAAGAGTTAGGGATTACTACGATAGGGTTTATTCGTAATCAGTCTTTAAATATATATACGCATCCAGAACGTGTTTTAAATATAAAATAAGTAAAAGTGAGGCAAGGAAGATGAAATCAATTACATTAGACAAATTGCATCGTCCGTTAAAGGATTTACGTATTTCAGTTACTGATCGCTGTAATTTTCGCTGTCGATATTGTATGCCAGAAGAAATATTTGGTCCTGATTATTCGTTTTTGTCTAATGATAAAATTTTATCTTTTGATGAGATTGAAAGGATAACACGTATTTTCGTTTCTTTAGGTGTGAGAAAGTTACGGATTACAGGCGGAGAGCCGTTACTTCGAAGAGGGCTTCCAGAGCTTATTGAGCGGCTTAATAAAATAGATGGTGTGGAGGATATCGGTTTAACAACAAATGGATCGTTACTTAAAAAGTTTGCACCTGATTTATATAAAGCGGGGTTATCACGTGTGACAGTTAGTCTGGATTCCTTAGAAGAAGAGCGCTTTTTCTATTTAAATGGTAATAGAAGCAAAGTGCAAAGGGTTCTTGAGGGTATACAGGCTGCGGCTGAAGTTGGTATGAAAATTAAAATAAACATGGTCGTTCAAAAGGGGAAAAACGAACAGGACATCTTGCAGATGGCGCAATACTTTAAGGAAAATAAGCATATTCTTCGTTTTATTGAGTATATGGACGTTGGAAATTATAACGGTTGGGAGTTAGGTGAAGTTATTTCCAAACAAGAAATAGTAAATACAATTCGTGAGGTTATGCCGTTAGAACGGATAGAAGCAAATTATCCAGGTGAAGTAGCTACTAGGTACCGTTATATAGGCAGTGATGAGGAAATAGGTATTATTTCATCTGTAACTGATTCTTTCTGCTCATCATGTACGAGAGCTCGCATTTCTGCAGAAGGAAAATTGTATACTTGTTTATTTGCTTCTAAAGGAAATGATTTGAGAGCATTGCTTCGATCGGGGGATACGGATGAGGAAATTACAGCTGTAATTCACGACATTTGGAATAATCGAGAAAATCGATATTCAGACGAACGCTTAAGTCATACTAATAAGAAAACAATGCCTAAAATTGAAATGTCACATATCGGTGGTTAATATATAAGGCTGACATAATAGTGGAAAATGGAAAGTGTGCAAGAGATGTGGACTTTCTATTTCATAGTAAAAGTGATGATTGATTTCTCTGTAAAAGATGTGCAGAGACATTAAGCAGCATTCAAAAACCTTTATTTTGAGGAGGTTTTTTGAAGCTGCTTTTTTATTTGGAGAAAATGGAGGAATTGGTAATGGCATTTCATAAACCGGAACAAATTGCTGAAATCGTAATCGAGGCCGGTGTTCAAAAAGTAAGCCAGACGCTGCCAGCAATGCTTATTCTCGGTTTTTTAGGAGGAGCATTTATATCATTAGGATTTTTACTTAATATTCGAGTTTTAGGTAATTTGCCGGAGCATTGGGGAAGTTTAGTGAATGTTTTAGGAGGAGCAGTGTTTCCTATTGGGCTTATGCTCGTAGTGTTAGCAGGAGGAGAATTGATTACAGGAAATATGATGTCACTGTCTATGGCGCTTTATGCAAAGAAAATTTCATTGATAAGTGTACTGAATAATTGGGCTTGGATTACTGTAATGAACTTTGTTGGTGCAATTTTCGTTGCGTATTGCTTTGGACATCTTGGCGGATTAACAGAGGGAGATTATTTAAATAAAACGTTAGCGATAGCGGAAGGGAAGTTACACGAATCGTTTGGGAGAACTTTAATTTTGGCGATTGGTTGTAATTGGCTCGTTTGTCTTGCGCTTTGGCTCGCTTACGGGACGAGTGATTTTGTCGGAAAGATAATTGGGATTTGGATTCCAATTATGGCATTTGTAGTGATTGGATTTCAACAAGTAGTAGCAAATATGTTTGTCATATCAGCGGTTATTTTTGCAGGCCATCTGACGTGGCTGGACCTTGCTAAAAACTTTGTTCCTGTTTTTATCGGAAATGTCATTGGAGGAGCTGGATTTGTAGGGTTTGCTTACTTTGCTTGTTATCAAAAACAAGACTCTAATGTGAAATAGATTTTTTGAAAGGAAGGGTATGCAATGGAGGAGCGGTATTCTCGGCAACAGTTGTTCAAACCAATCGGGAGTAAAGGGCAAGAAAAAATTCGGAATAAGCATGTGTTAATTGTAGGAGCAGGTGCATTAGGAAGTACAAGTGCAGAAAGTCTCGTGCGTGCAGGTATTGGTAAGTTGACAATTATTGATCGTGATTATGTAGAGTGGAGTAATTTACAAAGACAACAACTTTACTCTGAAGAAGATGCAAGAGGGAAAATCCCGAAAGCAATTGCTGCTAAAAAACGGTTGGAACAAATTAATTCAGAAGTACAAATACATGCTTTCATAATGGATGCAAGTGTAGAAAACATGGAAGGGCTATTAGAAAATGTCGATGTAATCATTGATGCTACAGATAATTTTGATATTCGATTTATCATAAATGATTTATCACAAAAACATAATATTCCGTGGGTATATGGATCTTGTGTTGGATCGTACGGTATGAGTTATACGATTATTCCGCAAAAAATGCCGTGTTTATATTGTGTACTGAAGAATGTTCCCGTTATAGGTGTGACGTGCGACACGGCTGGGATTATTAGTCCAGCTGTTCAAATCGTTGCGGCATATCAAGTGGCAGAAGCACTCAAAATTTTAGTGGAAGATTACTCAGTAATTAGAAAGACGTTTTTCATGTTTGATATATGGAGTAATCAAAATCATTTTATAAAACTAGGAAAAATAAAAACGGACGATTGTCCATCGTGCGGTTTAAATCGAGCTTATCCTTATTTATCATACGAAAACCAAACGAAGGTAGCTGTTTTATGCGGAAGAAATACAGTTCAAATAAGATCAATAGAAAATAGGCAATACAATTTTGATGACGTAGAAAAAGTATTAAAAAAACTTGGGGAAGTAGAGCGGAATCCATATTTACTATCTTGTCAATTAGAGGATTATCGCGTCGTTATTTTTCAAGATGGTCGTGTGTTCATTCATGGTACAAACGAAATTCCAAAAGCGAAACAACTATATTATCGCTTATTCGGTTAATAGAAAGGGTTGTCAATAATGGAAAGAAGAGTGCCAATTACGGTTGCAGAAGCTATTCGAAAAGTGATGGGATTTGCTAACAATGGCTTAAAAGAGCTACTACCTATTGAATTAGCTTACGGACGTATATTAGCGGAGGATTTAGTAGCTGATCATGACGTGCCTTCATTCAATCGTTCCCCGTATGATGGGTTTGCTATTAGAGCAGAAGATACGAATTTAGCAAGTTATGAAACACCAATTGTATTTGAAGTAGTTGGTGAAATTGGCGCAGGATCACTATTCGATGAGAAAGTAGGTTCGTTTCAAGCAGTTCGAATTATGACAGGAGCACAAATTCCAAATGGTTGTGATGCGGTTGTTATGTTAGAACTGACTCGTCAATATGAGGATAATGGGAACGATTATATGGAAGTGAAACGCTCATTCAAAACGGGTGATAATATTTCTTTTCAAGGTGAAGATGCTCGTAAAGGAACGGTTCTTGCAAAGAAAGGATCATACATTAATCCAGGTATTTCAGCTCTTCTTGCTACATTCGGTTATAGTGAAGTGCCAGTTGCGAAAAAGCCAGTAATTGGACTATTAGCGACTGGTAGTGAATTACTTGATGTAAATGAGTCGTTAGAGCCAGGGAAAATTCGAAATAGTAATACGTACATGATACTGTCTCAAATTCGAAGAGTGGGCGGAAGAGTAAAATACTTTGGGAAGTTTAGTGATGATTTTGATACGTGTTTTACAGCTGTGAAAGATGCGTTAAGTCAAGTAGATATGCTCATTACAACGGGCGGTGTATCAGTAGGAGATTACGATTATTTACCAGCTATATATGAAAGGTTAGGTGCATCCGTTCTTTTCAATAAGGTTGCAATGCGACCAGGAAGTGTAACGACTGTAGCACAATTAAATGGCAAGCTATTATTTGGTTTATCAGGAAATCCATCAGCATGTTATGTAGGATTTGAGTTGTTTGTAAGACCATGTATTCGTGCGTATATGTTTAGTGAAAAAGCGCATTTGAAAAGAGAAAAAGCATTATTAGGAAAAGATTTTCTGAAACCAAATCCATTTACAAGATTTGTACGAGCAAAACTGACATGTAATGAAGGGCAATTAATTGCATATCCATCAGGATTTGATAAGTCTAGCTCGGTTTCTTCATTAGCAGAATCGAACGCTTTTATCGTATTGCCAGGCGGGACAAGAGGATATAAAAAAGAAATGTTTGTCGATGTTCTTTTATTAGAAGATAACGAAGGTAGTGAATGGCCTTGGACATTTTATAAGAGAGGTGTTTCTAATGGCGCAATCACTATTTGAGATTGTAGAAAAACCAATTTTAGTGGAAGAAGTAACGAATAAAGTCGCAAGAAGAGAAGCGGGTGCGATTACAACATTTATTGGTACGGTGAGAGAATTAACAAAAGGAAAACGAACGCTACATTTAAAGTATGAAGCATATAAACCGATGGCAGTAAAACAACTTACAAGAATTGGTGAGGAAATTAACGGGAAATGGCCGGACGCACAAGTAGCCATTACGCACCGTGTAGGGCGGCTGGAAATAATGGATATTGCGGTAGTTATTGCAGTTTCATCACCGCATCGTAAAGTAGCTTATGAAGCGAATGAGTACGCGATTGAACGCATAAAACGCATCGTTCCAATTTGGAAAAAAGAATTTTGGGAAGATGGAACGATGTGGATTGGAGATCAACTTGAAAATACATCATATCCAGAAGGAAAACCGAAGAAGGAAGAATGAGAAAATGATTACAATTTTACTGTTTGCAAATTTGCGTGAGGAAGTCGGATCGGATCAATTAATAATTTCAGAAAAAAAAGAAATGACTGTTGGACAATTAAATGAATGGTTGAAAGATAGTTATCATTTGCAATCTTTGGATACAGTAATGGTTGCAATTAATGAAGAGTTTGTAACGAATGAAGAGATGATAAAAGCTGGAGATATCGTCGCATTAATCCCGCCTGTAAGTGGGGGATAATAATGCTTTCTCGCAACGAGGACTATTAAAGACATTAAAAAATAGATGGAAACTTTCATCAGTTGAAGTAATAAGAAGATGCTATATATAAATTAGAATAAGAGAAGGGATGAGCTCTATGCTTACTCAAGAACAAATAATGAACGCATTACAACATGTAGAGGATCCAGAGTTACACAAAAGTGTTGTAGAATTAAATATGGTTAGAAATGTACAAATACATGGAACAGAGGTTAAGCTTGAAGTAGTGTTAACCATTCAAGGTTGTCCATTAAAGGCGAAAATTCAACAAGATGTGGAAGAGTCCCTTCACGCAATTGGTGCATCTAAAGTGGATGTAACATTTGGTTCGATGACACAAGAAGAAAGAGCTATGCTAACAGAAAAATTAAAGAAAAATAGTAGAACAGAAACAGGTATGCCAAGCATGCTCCGTCATGATTCAGGTGTACATTTTATTACTGTAACGAGTGGGAAAGGCGGAGTCGGAAAATCAACGGTGACAATTAATCTTGCTACTGCCTTAGCTAGAATGGGTAAAAAGGTTGGGATTTTAGATGCAGACATATATGGTTTTAGCATTCCAGCTATGATGGAAACGAATCAAAAACCAACAATGATTGATCAAACAGCAATTCCGGTCGTTAGTCACGGTGTTAAAATTATGTCAATGGGATTTTTTACAGAAGGAAATAATCCAGTCATGTGGCGTGGACCGATGTTAAATAAATGGATTCAAAACTTCCTTGCGAATACACACTGGGGAGATTTAGATTATTTACTTCTCGATTTACCACCTGGTACAGGAGATGTTGCCATTGATGTTGCAGCGATGATCCCACAGGCGAAAGAAATTATCGTTACAACGCCGCACAATGTAGCTTCATTTGTAGCTTCTAGAGTAGGCGTAATGGCAAAATATACAAAACACGAGATTGTAGGAATTGTGGAAAATATGGCTTATTACGAAGAGCAAGATGGATCGAAAAATTATCTCTTCGGAAAAGGGGGCGGCGAAATGTTAGCAGAACAATTGCAAACAGAAGTAATTGCACAAATACCTTTTGCAAAACGTGAAGAAAATAACGATTCATCTGTATATGATGAAGACTCTCTCGTTGGAGAAGTATTTACTACATTAGCAGAAGATATTATTAATAGAGGATAGAGGAGGAAGTTTAATATGGCATGTAATATTGATCATTCTATTGAAGATGTAATGAATAAGCTTGAAAGTCAAAAGGATTTTTTATCTGAAATTCTTTTCAAAGATTTGAATGGATTTTTGCAAAATAAACATTCGCAGGAAATATTAAACGACATCTTTCATTTATTAAAAAAGTATGACTTAGTCAGTGAAGAAGAACGAGAGAAGAGAAATGCACAATTATTGCACATTATGAATTAGATACTTTCTGGCTTTAAAGTTTTTTCAGAAGGGGTGAATGTGATGGATATGAAAAAGATGATTGAAACGATAGAAACAACAAAAGTGACTGACGTAGAATTATCGATTCCTACTTTACATCAAATGCTTGTGAAACTGTATAGCGAAAAAAATGTTACAAATTATACAGAGCTCTTAAAATATAGTTTGTCTTTATCTATAAATCTTAAGTTAAATCTTGTGTTGAAATATTTTGGTGTGCGTCCGATCGTTGCTTCTGATGAACGTATGCAATTTCAAGAGATATTTAAATGTTTAGCTAAGCAAGATGATAATGGGGAATGGTTTTTGAATTTTGTTTCTTTATATGTAGGGTTAATTGTTGTTCTTCATTTTGATGAGAAAGAGATTGAGAGAAGTTTTTTTGATGATGTGGTTGTGGTGGGTGAAGGAAGTGAAATATAAAATACTGTTCATAACATCTTTCTTTTTAATAGCTGTAATCGCGCTTTATATTGATTATATAAATGTAAAGATAATCAATTAAAATAAAGGAATGAAACTAGTTTGCTAAAAAGTGTTCTTCAGTTGTTTCTATCGTTTTTTCATGTTACCATTAAGCGAATTTTTCATAGGGAGAGAAAGCGATGAAATGGATTTATTTTATTATTATTAATGTTATAGCTTTTAGCCTTATGGGGCTTGATAAACGAAAAGCAAAGAAGAAACAGTGGAGAACGCCAGAAAGCACGTTGTTTTTATCAGCGGCAGCTGGAGGAGCTGTTGGAGCTTGGATCGGTATGTATATGTTTCACCATAAAACGCATAAAAAGAAATTTGTTTTCGGCATACCGTTACTTGTTGTAATAACGGTATGTTTATTTTTCGCTATATGAGAAATGTCGAAAGAATTACAGATTGATTATTGGTAAAGTGAGCATATGAAACCGTATAATGGAGAAAAAATGAGAAGAGGAGAAAAAGGAAGATGGGGAGTCAATCAGCACAGCAAAAAAAAGGGATTATATATGCGGCTGGTGCTTATACGATGTGGGGAATCCTACCGATTTATTGG
This sequence comes from Bacillus cereus group sp. N12, assembly GCF_016483575.1. NCBI lineage: Bacteria > Bacillati > Bacillota > Bacilli > Caryophanales > Bacillaceae > Bacillus > Bacillus cereus group sp. N12. Next base: position 39,168 of record NZ_JAEHBO010000023.1, on the reverse strand, counting down.
AAATGGGTTGAGGAAGTTCCAGCAGATGAAATATTAGCACATCGCATTGTTTGGGCGTTCGTTTTTATGTTAATCGTATTAGCTGTTACGAAGAGGTTTCGCCAGTTTATTGGGGAATTTGTGAATCTTTTTAAACGACCTAAATTATTAATGTCATTAACAATTGCTTCAATTTTAATTAGCGGAAACTGGTTTGTCTACATATGGGCCGTTAATCATAATCATGTCATTGAAGCAAGTCTTGGCTATTATATTAATCCGCTTATTAGTATTTTACTTGGTACAGTCGTTTTAAAGGAAAAGTTAAACTTTTGGCAATATGTTGCAGTTGGTTTGGCTGGGGTAGGGGTTATCATTTTAACAGTACGTTTCGGGGCTATCCCGTGGGTTTCTTTATCACTTGCCTTTTCATTTGGATTATACGGATTAACGAAAAAATTGTTAAACTATGATGCGACGATTGGGCTTACGATGGAAACGATGTTAGTGACGCCGTTTGCGCTCATTTATCTCGTTATGACAGGGGTACATGGTTTCGGTTCATTTGGAGCTATTTCAATGCTATCGACGTTACTTTTAATAGGAGCAGGTATTGTTACAGCGCTACCACTATTTTATTTTGCAAAAGGAGCACAACTTATTCCGCTTTATATGGTAGGCTTTTTACAATATATTGCGCCAACGATTAGTTTAATTTTAGGTGTATTTGTATTTGGTGAACATTTTACATCTACTCATATGATGGCATTTTTCTGTATATGGGTTGCTTTATTTGTATTTTCAATAGCGAAGACAAAGTTTTTAGTGCAGAAACAACCGAAATTTATAAAAAATAAATCAGCAAAAGTATCATAATGCGTAGTATTTTCTACGCATTTTTCTTTATACTGATACTATATAGAATTTCCATTATAGCTAGTAGGGAGCTGAGAACATGGAAACAATTTTACATAATGATCCGCTGATGGCTGCTGTAATTTCGTGGTTTATAGCACAGTTAACAAAAGTAGTCTTTAAATTAGTTAAAACGGGTGAATTTGATTTTGCAAAATTTTTTGCTTCAGGTGGGATGCCAAGTTCTCATGCTTCAACTGTTACAGCGCTTGCGACAGGTGTTGGAGTTGTGGAAGGTGTGGAAAGTACCATATTTGCAGTGGCTACAATCTTTGCAATCATTGTTATGTATGACGCTTCAGGAGTAAGGCTTGCGGTAAGTAAACAGGCGAAAATATTGAATGAATTTTTTCATGGTAAACAAACAGAATATAAGAAGTTAAATGAGCTTGTCGGACATACACCGTATGAAGTAGTAGTCGGTGCTTTATTAGGGGTTATTGTCGGAGTGGGATATTGCTTATGAGCAGAACATAATATGTGTTCTGCTTTTTTTGTTTTTACACATATTCGGTTGCTTTTTTGAATATCGTTATACGGATTTCGAAAGGGTAGGTGAATGCCTTGTTATTATATGAAAAAGTGCATGAAGAAATAGCGAGAAGGACAACTGCACTTCAAACGATGCAAAGGCAAGATGGTACGTGGAGATTCTGTTTTGAAGGAGCACCATTAACTGATTGCCATATGATATTTTTATTAAAATTATTAGGTAGAGATAAAGAGGTAGAACCGTTTGTAAAAAGATTAGCTTCACTCCAAACGAATGAAGGGACATGGAAATTGTATGATGATGAAATGGGGGGCAATTTATCTGCTACCATTCAATCTTATGCTGCCCTACTTGCTTCGAAAAAGTATACAAAAGAAGATGCGAATATGAAGCGAGCGGAAATGTTTATTACAGAACGTGGGGGAGTGGCGCGTGCTCATTTTATGACGAAGTTTTTATTAGCAATTCATGGAGAGTATGAATATCCTTCGCTCTTTCATTTGCCAACACCGATTATGTTTCTGCAAAATGATTCCCCCCTCAGTATATTTGAATTAAGTAGTTCGGCACGTATCCATTTAATTCCGATGATGTTGTGTTTAAATAAAAGGTTTCGTGTAGGGAAAAAGTTACTGCCTAATTTAAATCATATTGCGGGCGGGGGCGGAGAATGGTTTCGGGAGGACCAATCTCCAATGTTTCAAACATTATTAGGTAATGTGAAACAAATTATATCTTATCCGCTTTCCTTACATCATAAAGGAAATGAGGAAGTAGAACGTTTTATGAAAGAGCGTATCGATGAGAATGGAACGTTATATAGTTACGCAAGTGCTTCGTTTTATATGATTTATGCTTTACTTGCGCTAGGTCATTCTATTCAATCGCCAATGATTCAAAAGGCTATAACGGGGATAACATCTTATATATGGAAGATGGAAAGAGGGAACCATTTACAAAATTCCCCGTCAACTGTATGGGATACAGCATTACTTAGTTATGCGTTGCAAGAGGCTCGTGTTTCGAAAGAAAATAAAATGATTCAAAATGCGTCAGCATATTTATTAAAAAAACAACATAAGAAAAAAGCTGATTGGAGTGTGCATGCGCCCGTGCTTATTCCGGGCGGTTGGGGTTTTTCTGATGTGAATACGACAGTTCCTGATGTTGATGATACAACAGCTGTGTTAAGAGCATTGGCACAAAGTAGAGGGAACGGAAATGTGGATGATGCTTGGAAGAAAGGGACGAATTGGATTAAAGGATTACAAAATAATGATGGTGGTTGGGGAGCATTTGAAAAAGGCGTGACAAGCAAGTTATTAGCGAATTTACCAATCGAAAACGCAAGCGATATGATTACAGATCCTTCTACACCAGATATTACAGGCAGAGTGTTAGAGTTTTTCGGGACATATACGCAAAATGAATTGCCCGAGAAACAAAAACAAAGTGCAATCAACTGGTTAATGAATGAACAGGAGGAAAATGGATCGTGGTATGGAAAATGGGGCATTTGTTATATATATGGTACATGGGCAGTGATGACTGGCTTACGGGCGTTAGGAATTACTTCTGCTCACCCTTCTTTAAAACGAGCAACTTTATGGCTTGAACATATACAGCATGAAGATGGTGGCTGGGGAGAATCTTGTCAAAGTAGTGTGGAAAAAAGATTTGCTACTTTACCATTTAGTACACCATCGCAAACAGCATGGGCTTTAGATGCTCTTATTTCTTACTATGATAAAGAAACACCAGCTATTCGAAAAGGTATTTCATATTTGCTTGCGAATCCTTATGTAAATGAGAAATATCCTACTGGAACAGCTTTACCAGGTGGGTTTTATATTCATTACCATAGCTACGCTCATATATATCCGTTACTTACTTTGGCGCATTATGCAAAGAAATACAAAAAATAAACCGAGAGATGTTTCTCGGTTTATTTTGTTGGGTAGTAGGTCCCTGTTGAAAAGAATAAGGTTATGATTTACCCTTATTTTTCTGTTGACTGGCGTTTTTGACGTGCATCAGCGGCATTTGCACGTGCGTTTGCTTCTAAGTCATTGTGGTCAGCGAGTTCACGAGAGAACTCAACATCAATACCATCAGTGGCTTTGCTTTGTTTGAAATTTGTTTTGTTCATTCGACACAATCTCCTTGCACTTTATCCCGCATAACGGGTAGTAAAACTCCCACCTCAAAATTCAGATGGAACAAAGAAGCTAGGTGGGAGATTAACTGCCCGATTGGTGAGGGCTGATAATCAGTGGGGGATGAACAAACTTCCCACTGATTAAAGTTTCACTTTATGCGACGTTGCAAAGTTAGTTTGACACAAATAGACTTTTTTATACAAAGAGGATTTGGAAAGCAAAAAGCCGAAATATACAGTATAAGTAATAGAAATGGGGGATAGGGATGGAATTTTTAAATGGGAAAACAGCTGTTGTAACAGGTGGCGCCCAAGGAATTGGAAAAGAAATTGCACGAGTTTTTGCTAGGCTTGGGGCTAAAGTTTTAATTAGTGATGTAAATGAAGAAAAACTACAAAAAACGACACGTGAATTATCGGACGAAGGATATGAAGTAAGCTTATATCGATGTGATGTAAGTAATCAAAATGAAGCGAAATCATTAATTGAGTATGCAGTTCAAAAATTTGGGACACTGCATATTTTAGTAAATAACGCTGGAATTACAAAAGATGCAATGTTACATAAGATGGAGAAATCAGCTTGGGAACAAGTATTACAAGTAAACTTAACTGGCGTTTTTTATTGTATGCAGCCAGCTCTTCTTTATATGAGACAACAACAATATGGGCGCATTATTAATATTTCTTCAATAAGTAGAGAAGGGAATATTGGACAAGCAAATTATGCGGCAACGAAAGCTGGCGTTGTCGGTTTAACGAAAACAGCAGCGAAAGAAGTTGGAAGCTTCGGTATTACTTGTAATGCAATTTGTCCAGGATTTATGGATACGGATATGACAAAAACAATACCGGATAAAGTAAAAGAAAAAATGGTTGGAGCGATTCCGGTTGGTAGAATTGGAACGCCAGAAGATATTGCGAACGCGGCGGCCTTTTTAGCGTCAGAATACGCATCCTATATTACAGGAGAAGTATTAAATGTGAGCGGAGGGCTGCAAGTTTAAAGGAATACATAATGAAAAGAACCTGACCGAGTGGATCAGGTTCTTTCGATTTAATTTAAGTTTAACCAAACGCTCTTCACTTCTGTATAGTTATTTAATGCGTAAGATCCCATTTCACGGCCAAGACCAGATTGTTTAAATCCTCCAAATGGAGATGCTGCATCAAAGACGTTATAACAGTTTACCCATACTGTACCTGCGCGTACTTTACTTGCAACATAGTGTGCTGTCTTAACATTTTCTGTCCATACACCAGCTGCCAAGCCAAATTGTGATTTATTCGCACGTTCAATTACTTCATCAATATCGTTAAACGGTATTGCAGAAATAACTGGGCCGAAAATTTCTTCTTTTGCGATTGTCATCTCATCATTGACGTCGGCGAATACTGTAGGAGAAACGAAGTAGCCTTGATCAAATGGATTACTTCCTCCGCAAAGTACTTCAGCGCCTTCTTCAATCCCTTTTTCAATGAAGCCCATTACACGTTTTTGTTGTTCTTCGGAAACGAGAGGACCGATTGTAGTTTCTGGACTTAGACCAGCACCTTGATTTAATTTTTTAGAATAAAGGACGAGATCAGCCATGACATTATCATACATTTTCTTCGGAATAAATAAGCGTGATCCAGCAGAGCATACTTGTCCTTGGTTAAACATAACACCAGAAAGTGCACCAGGAATAGCGCGAGATAAGTCGGCGTCTGGTAAAATAATATTTGGTGATTTACCACCAAGTTCTAAAGTAACACGTTTTAATGATTCGGATGCTTGTCTCATAATTTGTTTGCCAACTGGAGTAGAACCAGTAAATGCAATTTTATCAACGAGTGGATGATTAACGAGAGCTTGTCCAGCTGATTCACCGAATCCAGGAACGATATTAATAACACCTTTCGGGAATCCAGCTTCTTCAATTAATTCAGCTAAGTATAGAGCGGATAGTGGAGTTTGTTCTGCAGGTTTTAAAACGATTGTACATCCTGTAGCAAGCGCCGCTCCCATTTTCCACATTGCCATAAGAAGCGGGAAGTTCCAAGGGATAATTTGACCAACGACACCAACAGCTTCATGGCGTGTATAGTTAAAGTAATCACCGGAAACAGGAATTGTTTGACCAACGATTTTCGTCGCCCAGCCAGCATAATAGCGCATATGCTCAATTGCAAGTGGTATGTCTGCTGCCATTGTTTCACGGATTGGCTTTCCATTATCTAACGTTTCGAGCTGTGCAAGCTCTTCTTTATGTTCTTCCATTAAATCGGCAAGCTTGTACATAAGGCGGCTTCGTTCAGCAGTGCTCATGCGAGACCAAGGACCTTCGTCAAAAGCCATGCGAGCTGCGACTACAGCTTTATGAATATCTTCGCGACCAGCTTCAGAAACGATGGCAAGTGTTTCGCCAGTTGCAGGGTTAGGCGTTTTAAACGTTTTACCGGAAGCGCTTTCAACGAAAGATCCATTCACATATAACTTTTTCGTGCCTTGAAGAAACTTTTCTACCTTTTCATGAAGATTTACAGCTAGTTGACTCATTGTATAACCCCCTTGAAAATATAATGTAAACGCAGTACGAGACGGCGTTTATTCCGAAATCAAGGATGTAGGAACTAGATGGAAAGCCTCTAATTAAAATCATAATTAACAATTACTGAAAATTCAAATTTCATTTGTGTTACAATTGTAAAAAATATGTAATGTATGAGAGTCTTCTATATAATTATAAAAAATCCTGCTTGTTTTTGCTTTCTAGTAGGAAAAACTAGAAGAACAATGGTACAATAATACATCGTGAGAGGAGGGAGAAAATGAAGAGTTATCATGATGATCCACGCTTTCGAATTGCCCATAGAGAAGCGTTAATTGGTCTTGGACTTGCTATTATCAATTTTATAATATGGTACGGATTTGCTTATGGGCTTGGTAGTAAAAATCCAAGTGAATATACATATGTATTCGGTTTTCCAGCATGGTTTTTTTATAGTTGTATTGTTGGATTTGTCGTAATGGTTATTTTGCTTAGTTTAGTTGTTCGTTTTGTATTTCAAGATATTTCACTCGATGAGGAAGAAAAAAGTGAGGAATAATAGATGAATTGGTATGTAATCATTCCAATGATAATTTCGTTTATCGTTGTATTTTTAATTGGTATATATGCTTCAAGACGCGTACAAGCAACAGCTCATAATAAATTTTTGCAAGAATATTTTCTTGGTGGACGTGAGCTTGGCGGTTTATTATTAGCGATGACAATGATTGCTACGTACGGTAGTGCAAGTAGTTTCATTGGTGGCCCTGGTATTGCTTACAATATGGGACTTGGATGGGTATTATTATCTGCGATTCAAGTTGTAACAGGGTATATCGTTTTAACGGTTATCGGTAAAAAGTTTGCAATTATTGCTAGGAAGATGGAAGCAATTACGCTTATCGATTATTTAAAAGGAAGATACAATAATAAAGCGGTTGTTATACTTTCGGCGTTATGTATTATTATCTTTTTATTTTCAGCAACAGTAGCCCAGTGGGTCGGCGGTGGACGATTAATTGAGTCGCTAACAGGTCTATCTTATACAACTGCACTATTTTTATTTACTTTTTCTGTACTTGTGTACGTATTAATTGGTGGGTTCCGCGCAGTTGCGTTATCAGATACGTTATTAGGTATCATTATGTTAGTTGGAACGACAATCATTTTAGTTGCTACTGTTATTGCTGGTGGTGGAATTGAAAAGATTATGCAGGAACTTGTTCAAATCAATCCGAATTTAATTACACCATTCGGAGCAGATGGTAGTTTAACGAAATCATATGTTACATCGTTTTGGATTTTAATTGGAATTGGCGTTGTCGGTTTACCACAAATTAGTGTACGTGCTATGTCTTATAAAAATTCAAAAGCTATGCATCAAGCTCTAATCATTGGAACGGTTGTCGTTGGTACAATTATGATCGGGATGCATTTAACGGGTGTATTTGCACGAGTAGTACTTCCTGGTATAACGGTACCAGATAAAGTCATGCCGCTACTCGCGATGGAAGTGTTGCCGCCTTGGCTAGCTGGCGTTTTTTTAGCGGCACCAATGGCAGCGATTATGTCTACAGTAAATTCGCTATTGTTACTTGTAAGTTCATCGATTATTAAAGATATATATGTAAATTACATAAATAAAGATGCAGCAGACAGTACGATAAAAAAAGGAAGTTTGTGGATTACGGGTATTGTAGGACTGCTCGTTTATGCAGCGGCGATTAAACCACCAGATTTTTTAATATGGTTAAATTTATTTTCTTTCGGTGGATTAGAAGCAGCATTCATTTGGCCGATCGTCTTAGGGTTATATTGGAGAAAAGGGAATGCAACTGGAGCGCTTGCTTCCATTTTAGTTGGGGTAGGCTCATATATGTGTATTCATCTTTTCTACCCAAATCCGTTCGGTATACATACAGTTGTCTTCCCAATTTGCTTTGCGTTTATCGCTTACATAGTGGGAAGTATGATTGCTGTGAAAAAAACAGCATAGGCTAGATGAAGAACGTAGTCCGTATAGGACTGCGTTTTTTTTATAAAATTCATCTTTTTTATTCTGTATATGTAGGGCTATTCATAAATTAATAACAACTGAGGGGATGGAGTTGAGGTCGATGAAAAAAGTGTTATTTTTGGGAGACCCGGGAATTGATGACTCTTTAGCCATCATGTATGGAATTATGCATCCTGATATTGATATTGTTGGTGTTGTAACCGGATATGGAAATGTAACGCAAGAAAAGGCAACAAGTAATGCTGCGTATTTATTGCAAATGGCAGGACGGGAAGATATACCTGTTATTAATGGTGCGAAAATTCCTTTATCTGGAGATGTTACAACGTATTATCCAGAAATTCATGGAGCAGACGGTTTAGGACCAATTAAGCCTCCGAAAGCTTTTTCACCAAATATAAAATCTTTTTGTGCATTTTTTGATATTCTTGAAAAGTATAAAGGAGAATTAATAATAGTTGATGCCGGTAGGTCAACGACATTAGCGACAGCGTTTATTTTAGAAAAGCCGATGATGAAATATGTAAAAGAATATTATATAATGGGCGGTGCTTTTTTAATGCCTGGCAATGTTACACCAGTGGCGGAGGCGAATTTTCATGGCGATCCGATTGCGTCACAGTTAGTTATGCAAAATGCGAAGAATGTAACATTAGTGCCGCTTAATGTTACATCCGAGGCAATTATAACGCCAGAGATGGTAAAATATATTACGAAACACTCTAAAACGAGTTTTAATACATTAATTGAACCGATTTTTACGTATTATTATAAAGCCTATAAAAAGTTGAACCCGAAAATAACAGGAAGTCCAGTACATGACGTTGTCACAATGATGGTCGCGGCGAATCCGTCCCTTTTAGATTATGTGTACCGCCGTGTCGATGTAGATACTGTTGGAATTGCAAAGGGCGAAAGTATTGCTGATTTCCGTCCACAACCTGACTCAAAAGCCTTAAAAAATTGGGTTCGAATTGGTTGGTCGTTACATTATAAAAAATTTCTCGAAGATTTCGTGAAAATTATGACGTAGACATAATAGGAGAATACAAGTTAAAATAATGGAGATGGTTACTTAAATAACCATCTCCATTATTTTGTTTTTTTAGATAAAGAGAGAAGAGTTACACAATAGGAGAGGAATTTTACTTGAAAAAAACTATAGTATGCGCAATGATTGTGGGTATTTTCGTTTTGGTAATATCGGGTAACTTTTTAGTGAAAAAAGTGTGGAGTTCAAATAACGATGATGCACAGTATATCGCATCTTTTATTGAAGAACATAAAGATGAAAAAAATAGTGCGCTTCTAGTAAAGAGAAATGATAAAGTTGTTTATTCTGTAAATCCAAATGTTGTATTACCAGTTGCTAGTACGATGAAATTAATTGTGGCGCTTGAATATACGAAACAAGTTACAGAAGGGAAAATTGACCCGGCTAGTTTCGTTTCAATTAATGATGTCAATCGATATTATGTACCGAATACAGATGGTGGTGCACAAGATAGATGGCAAAAGTATTTGGAGAAGACAGGCAAGATAACTGAAGGAGCCGTTACTTTAGAAGACGTGGCAAAAGGAATGGTTAAGTTTAGTTCGAATGCTAATGCGGAATATTTAATGGAAGTGTTAGGATTAGATAACATTAATCGAAATTTACAAAGTTTATCGCTCCCTGCACATCAACCACTATTTCCGATTGTTTCATCTTTATATATCCCGGGATATTTGCATAAAGAATTACATGTTCCAAAATATAAAATAGAGAAAAAATTAAAAGAAATGACTCAAGAGCAATATCGTGAATATGCGATGATTATTCATGAGCGCTTAAAAAAGAAGGGGTCATTATTACAGAAAGAAATTCCTCTTTATTTAGAGGAACGTTATGATAAAATTTGGTCAGATAGATTACCAGCTGCGTCCGCAAACGATTATATGGTATTGCTGCAAAAGGCAAACCATAAAGGTGGCCTGACAGAAGCTGAAGAAAAAGTGTGGGCAAGTATCGTTGAAACAGATATGAGTGCCAAGAAATATCGTAAAACATTCAGACACGCAGGACAAAAGAATGGGTATACGCCATGGACGGTTACAAAAGCGGTTTATGCTATGGATAAGCGCGGGAACTGTACAGAAATTGTATTTTTAGCGAATAATTTAAATGAAGATGACAGTGCAGAAATACGTAAACATTTAGCAAATTTACATTTCCAAGTGTTGCAAAGTGATAAGTATGATGCGACTTTTATTAAATAAACTCGGTGCATAAAGCACCGAGTTTATTTTTGTCCCGCTATTTGTGGACAGTAAGACTCCCATCTCAAAATTGGGCGAATGCGAGAGAGTTAGGTGGGAGTACAACTGCCTGTAAAAGGCCGATTGGTAAGGGCTAATTAAAGTTTCACTTTATGTATAAGCACTTTTTTACTATCTCTGGGTATGATGGGTAGTAATACTTAGGTGAAAGGGGAAAAGGTGATGAAACAGAGTAAAGAAGAATTTATAAAGAATGAAGGCGCTGATTTCCCTGGGAAAACATATGTGGATTGTGTATTACAACATGTATTTAATTTTCAGCATAACTACTTATTAAAAGATATGTTTCAAGTGCATAAAGCGCATATTATGATGCTGACTGAAGAAAGTTTAATAAAAAAAGAAGAAGCTACAGTTATATTAAAAGCACTAAAAAAGGTAGAAGGAATGCCCAAAGATCAATTGCGATATACAGAACAACATGAAGATCTCTTTTTTTTAGTTGAACATTTAATTTCTCAGGAAGCAAAGTGTGATTTTGTAAGTAATATGCATATCGGTCGAAGTAGAAATGATATGGGAGTAACGATGTATCGTATGAGCTTAAGACGATATGTATTACGATTAATGGAACACCATTTATTATTGCAAGAAAGTATATTGCAACTTGCTGGTGATCATAAGGGAACAGTTATGCCAGCTTATACACATACACAACCAGCACAGCCAACAACGTTTGGTCATTATATGTTAGCAATTTATGATACGATGCAAAGAGACTTAGAACGAATGAAAAAAACGTACCAAATTTTAAATCAGTCTCCGATGGGGGCAGCTGCACTTTCAACAACAAGTTTTCCGATTAAACGAGAACGAGTTTCTCATTTACTTGGGTTTACAAATGTAATTGAGAACTCATATGATGCTGTCGCTGGAGCGGATTATTTATTAGATGTTAGCTCGTTACTTATGATAATGATGACAAATACGAGTAGATGGATTCATGACTTCTTATTATTAGCGACGAAAGAATATGATGGTATTACTGTTGCGAAGCCATATGTGCAAATTAGTAGTATTATGCCACAAAAACGAAATCCAGTTTCAATTGAGCATGCTCGTGCTATTACGAGTAGCGCTTTAGGAGAAGCATTTACAGTATTTCAAATGATTCATAATACACCATTTGGGGATATTGTCGATACGGAAGATGACTTACAGCCGTATTTATATAAAGGAATCGAAAAGACGATTCGCGTATTTTCTATTATGAATGCAGTCATTCGAACGATGAAAGTAGAAGAAGAAACGTTAAAAAGTCGTTCCTATAAACATGCAATAACGATAACTGATTTTGCAGATGTTTTAACAAAAAACTATAAAATTCCATTTCGGCATGCTCATCATGCAGCAAGTACGATTGCTAATATGTCATTGGTGCAGAAAAAGGAGCTTCATGAATTACATTTCAAAGATGTAAATATATACTTACAAGAAAAATTTAAAATACATTTATTAGAAAAAGAGTGGAAAGAAATTATATCGCCAGAAGCTTTTATTCAAAAAAGAAATGTATACGGAGGACCGAGTAAAAAAGAGATGGAACGAATGATTCAAAAGCGTAAAGAGTCATTTCAAAATGAAGAAGAGCGATTTGAAACGGAAAAACGGAGAATATTACGAGCTGAATATAATTTGAACATATTAGTTTCAAATATTATCGAATCGTAAAAGAAGGATTTAATGAATTAATCGCCAATACTTAATTAAAATATAAATGGAGAGAAGAGATTGTCGATGATTCAATTACACGTATATAAAGAGATTCTTCATTTTAAAGAAGATGTTACACCATTTTTAGAAAAGAATGAGCAGGAAAATAATTTAATGTTAGGTATATTACAAGTAGCTCAAGAACCGACGTTTATGGGGGTAGCGAAACGAGGAGAAGAAATTACAGTTGTATTTCTTCAAACAGAAGAGAAGATACAAATGATTGTTGCAACTTCTGAAAATTCGGAAGTAGATATAGTGAAACTTGCAAAAGAGTTATCGAAAGTATATCCGGACATTCCTGGATTGATCGGTAATAAGGAAATTGTACAGAAATTAGCTGAAGAGATTGCGGTGTTAGAAAATAAGAAAACGAATGTTGTAATGAAACAAGGTGTATATGCATTACAACAAATTAAGAAGAAGTGGAACGAGGATGGAATTTTTCGAGAAATAACTAATGATGAGTTGCCATTAATAGAAAAATGGATATATCAATTTTGTGAAGATGTGAAGCTCCCAACTACGAAAGAAGAAGCGGAACAAACCGCACATACATTAATCACTAATAATCGTCTATTTGGTCTAGAAGTAGATGGGAAACTCGTTTCTGTAGCTGCAAAAACGAGACCAACTACAAATAATATAACAGTAAATTTCGTTTATACCCCGAAAGAAGCACGAAAAAAAGGGTACGCATCTAATTGTGTAGCGGCACTCAGTCAACGTATGTTAGACGAAGGGTACAAGACGACTACACTATATACTGATTTAGCCAATCCGACATCTAATAAAATTTATCAAGAAATTGGTTATGAACAAATTGCGGAGTCTGTGCTCATATTTTTAGAGAAGTAGTATAAAAAGGCGTGCTATTTTAGCACACCTTTTTATTATTCATCAATTCTAATAACCTCGCCTTGCGGGAAGTTCTCAGTTTCTAGTAAGTTACGAATAGCTTTTGCCACATATTCAGGTGATAATAGCTTTCCTTCTTCTTTTAGTGTGATGAATCGGTCTAAATTTGTGAAGTCTTCTTTATTTGTTTCACGAATTTGTGCTTGCATATTTGTATCCACAACACCAGGTGCAAAAGCGACGATTTTTACTGGATATTCTTTTTCCTCTTCTTCAGTCGCTACGCATTGTGTAAACATATTTACACCAGCTTTCGTAGTACAATAAGCGCCCCAGCCAAAGTAAGGTTTTTTTCCTGCACCAGATGAAATGTTTACAACGCGTTTATCTACTTTCCAGTCTTTCGTATGTTTCATGAACATAGATGTAAGAATCATAGGGGCAAGTAAATTAATGTGAACGTTCGTAATGAATTGTTCGCTTTCTGCTTTTTCAATCGGCTTCATAGGTGCAACTGTACCCGCATTATTAATTAAATGAATAGAAGATACATTGTCTTCTTTAATGGATGAAATGATTTCGTTAAAGTTAGTTTCTAAATGATGTACATCTTGAAGATCTAAGGAATGGAAAATACAATTGCTGTTATATTGCTCTGCAAGTTTAGTAAGCTCTTTATTTTCTCTTCTAGAAATAGAGATGATGGTTGTGCTTTCTTCTAATAATTGCGCGGCAATTGCCTCCCCTAAACCTTGTGAAGTTCCTGTTATGATAACGTAGCGCATAGTTTTATAAACTCCTCTCGTATGTGCGGAATTTTGTTGGACAACGTACATTGTATAGTTTGTCTACATTTTATAGTATAGAGCACTTTTTACTATAAATGAAATGAGATGATTACGTGCCTTTTTTAAATCGCTTTACAACGACAGTAACTGGTGCCGTCACGTTCACTGGGAATACGTTGGGACTTAGTCCTACATCGCCTGCGCCAGGTAATATTTTTGGTACACTTGCTGTATTTACGACAGTAAATACAGCGCTGCAAGTACCAGGATTCCCAGCAGGGACAACAGATGACTGGCAATTGAATTCTTCAAGTGCAATTTTAAACCTTCCGGCAGGGAGTAGTATTTTGTATGCAGAGTTGGTTTGGGCTGGTACTTTTCGGACTGATACGGAAGATGTTTTACCATTTTTAAATGATAATATTACATTTACAACACCAGCAGGAACTTTTTCAGTTACGCCCGATCCTGCTACAGCGCAGCAAGGTTCAGTAGGAAACCAGTTTTATTATGCTCGCTCTGCTAATGTAACGAATCTTGTAAGTGCAGGTGGGGCAGGCACATATACAACAGGTGCCGTGCCAGCTGCAAGAACTTCAGCTGATCCAACAATCAGTCGTTCAGCTGGCTGGACGCTTGAGGTTGTGTATCAAAATGCAAGTTTACCACTTCGGAATTTGTCAGTATATGCAGGTCAAGAAATTATCGATGCTTCATCCCCGCCAGTTGATGCTACTATTTCAGGATTTGCAACTCCGGCAACAGGAGCTGTTACAGGAAGGGTACTTGTAACTGCCCAAGAAGGTGATTCTAACATTTCTGGAGATCAACTTCGCTTTGGTCCGAATGCAAATAATACAGTTGCTTTATTCGGTCCGAGAAACCCTGCAAATAATTTCTTTCAGTCACAAATTTGTAATGACAGTGGAAATTTAGATACAAGCGGTACATTTGGAGATTTGAATCAGCCGTTAGGGGTAGCTTTGGCCGTCCGAAGACAGGGGTGGGATATTACGAATGTAGATGCCTCCTCATCTTTAGTAAACAATCAAACATCAGCAACTGTTCGCTTTGTCACAAATGGAGATGGATATGCTGCAGCTGGTTTCGGTGTTCAAATTGATGCGACAGGTCCAATCATTAATCCTGTTAAATCGGTTAATAGAAGCGTTGCAGGGGTAGGGGATACTCTCACCTATACGATTACGGTCCCGAATACAGGAACAGGAAGTGCAGAAAACGTTGTATTACAAGATAGTATTCCGAACGGAACGACATTTGTAGCAGGTAGTGTAACGGTAGGTGGAGTAACACAACCGAGTGCGAATCCCGCGAATGGAATTAATTTAGGTACAATCCCAAATAACACGCAAAGAATTGTTACATTTCAAGTTCGAATAACATCGTTCCCGAACCCAAATCCTATTCCAAATCGTGCAATGGTGTCATATCAATTCCGTCCTTTTGTCGGTAGTGCCCCTATTACAAGTACGTCTTCTTCAAACACAGTACAAACGACAGTGAATCAAGCAACTATAAGTATGCAAAAATCTGTAGATCTACAGACGGCAACTCTTAATGATGTATTAACGTACACAGTTAATGTGACGAATAATGGGAATGTTGCTGCAAACAATGTTATTTTTGTTGATAGTATCCCTGCAGGAACAACATTTGTCGCAAACAGCGTTACGGTAAACGGAGTAGCACGTCCAGGAGCGAATCCATCAACTAGTATTAATCTCGGAAGTATTAATACTTCGCAAACGACTGTAGTGCGCTTTCAAGTTCGAGTGACATCGAACCCTCTTGTCAATCCAATTCCGAACCGTGCGAGTGTAACATTTACCTTTACCCCAGTGCCAGGTCAACAACCAATTTCAGGTCAAGCGACGAGTAATACTGTATTTACTACTATTAATATAGCTGATCTAAGAACGAGAAAAACAGTGGATAGAGCTTTTGCGACAGTGAATGACGTTCTTACGTACACCGTTACAATTGAGAATACAGGAAATGTACTTGCGACGAATGTTGTTTTTCAAGATCCAATCCCAATTGGAACGACTTTTATTGCAAATAGTGTGACTGTAGATGGGGTTTCGCAACCTGGGGCAAATCCAGCGACTGGGTTTGCGATAGCAAATATATCTCCCGGCGGAAGTAGGACAGTGACTTTTCAAGTACGAGTGACATCTACACCATCAGGAGGTACGATTGCGAATCGCGGAAATGTATCGGCTAATTTCGTCGTGAAACCAAATCAGCCGCCAGTAACGATTAATAGACAAACGAATACTGTAGTGACACAAGTTAATACAGGTGGTTTAAATGTAATAAAAGAAGTGAATACAACGCAAGCAGCAGTAGGAGACAATTTAACGTACACGATTGCCGTCCAAAATACAGGGAACGTTCCGTTAACAAATGTATTTTTCCAAGACACTATTTCTTCCGCTGTTTCTTTCGTTGCAAATTCTGTAACAATTAATGGAGTACCGCAAAGTGGATTGAATCCGAATACAGGATTTTCTCTTCCTAATATTCCTGCGGCTCAAACAGTTGTAGTCACATTTGACGTATTAATTGTACAGGATCCAGAAAATGAAGATATTTTAAATCAAGCAAATGTAACAGCAAGCTTTCAAGTGAATCCGAATGAACCACCAGTAACAATCAATGTTCCGAGTAACGTTGTGAATACGACAGTACAATCAGGGAACTTTGAAGTTGTGAAAGCAGTGAATACGAATGTTGCAACAGTAGGAGATATTTTAGTATATACAATCGAAGTTATAAATGCAGGTAGTGTACCAGCTACAAATGTATTTTTCCAAGATTCAATTCCGCAAGGGACATTATTTATTGAAAATAGTGTAGTTGTGAATGGTGTTTTACAAGAAGGGGCAGATCCAGAACTTGGATTCCCATTAAATGATTTGCCTACTGGCGCCAGTGTTATTGTTACGTTTGAAGTATTAATTGATGAAATTCCCCAAGGAAATAATGTCGTAAATAATGCGAATGTAACTGGAGATTTCCTTGTAAATCCAACAGAGCCACCGATTACTGTAACAGTACCAAGTAATACTGTTATGACAGTCGTGAATTCTTCAGGGTTAAATGTAATGAAGAGTGTAAGCGCTACTGAAGCAGGTGTAGGAGATACGTTAACGTATACAGTTCGTATACAAAATAGTGGAACGGTAGCAGCGACAAATGTATCATTCCTTGATCCAATTCCATCTGGAACAACGTTTGTAGCAAATAGTGTAACAATAAATGGAACGCCTCAGCCAGGTTTAAACCCAACAACTGGATTTCCACTTGCTAATATTCCAGTAGGAGGGATGGTAACAGTTGCTTTTCAAGTGACGATCACGAGTGTACCACCAAATAGGGTTCTTCCGAATAATGCAAATGTAACTGCTGATTTTCAAGTAAGTCCTCTCCAGCCACCGATTACAATTGTAACGATTAGTAATATTGTTGTGACGCGAGTGAATGTAGGATCAATTAATGTAATAAAGAGTGTAAACACACCGCAAGCAGGTGTAGGAGATACGTTAACGTATACGATTCTTATTCAAAATACAGGAACTGTTCCTGCAACGAATATTATTTTTCAAGATCCGATTCCTGTTGGAACTGCGTTTGTAGCAAATAGTGTGACGATAAACGGAGTTGTTCAGCAAGGCGCGGATCCTATGGCAGGTTTCCCAGTACCAAATATTCCGGTCGGACAAACGGCTACGATTACGTTTCAAGTTACAGTGACGAGTGTTCCGAGCGGTGGAAATATTAGAAACCAATCGAACGTTACTGCAAGTTTTCTTATAAATCCAGCAAACCCTCCAATAACGACTGTTACGAATAGCAATTTTGTCGTGACACAAGTAAACACAGCACAGTTAAATATACAAAAATCTTCATCTGTACAACAAGCGGCATTTGGAGAAACTTATACGTATTCTGTTGTCATTCGAAATAACGGCACAGTACCAGCGACGAATGTTTCTTTCATCGATCCAATTGCTCCAGAAACAGCATTTGTCGCAAACAGTGTGACGATAAATGGAATTTCACAGCTTGGTTTAGATCCGAATATTGGTTTCCCGCTTCCTAATATTGCAGCTGGGGCATCAGTGACAGTAACGTTCCAAGTTACAGTAGTTACGCCATCCCCACGCGGAGCAGTATTAAATACGGCATCTGTTACAGCCACTTTCTTATTAAATCCTTTACAACCACCTGTAACAACGACAAATTCAAGTAATACGACAGTAGTTACAATACCGTTACCTCCTCCTGGTGAAGTAACAGCAACAAAAGCAGTTGACGTTGCAACTGGGGCTGTTGGAGATGTATTAACGTATAGCGTGCTAATTACGAACGTAGGAATTATACCTGTTACAGATGTACTCTTCCAAGATGTCATTCCGGAAGGAACGACATTTGTCGAAAATAGTGTAACGATAGGTGGGGTTCAGCAATTTGGTTTAAATCCAGAAATAGGATTTACTGTTACTCCATTATTAATTGCTGGTGGAAGTATTACGGTAACATTCCAAGTGACAATTACAGAGATTCCAGATAATGAAGTCATATTAAACGATGCTGACGTTACATTTACTTCACAACCGAATCCGCAGGAACCACCGATTACGGAAACGATATTAACGAATTTAGTCGTTACGACAATTAATATAGCGTTTATTTTTCCGTTAAAACTAGTAGATAAAGAAGTAGCGACTGTAGGAGAAATTTTAACGTATGATGTATTGATTTTTAATTTTGGAACAGTGGCAGCGACGAATGTTCAATTTATAGATACTACTTCCGCGGGTGTAGCATTTGTACCAGGAAGTGTGAGCATAAACGGGGTACCGGCACCAGGATTAGATCCTTTCATTGGTTTTACAGTTCCAGATATACCTGTAGATGATTTTGTACTTGTCACATATCAGGAGACGGTAACGAGCATACCAGAAGGTGGTACAGTTGTTAACTTTGTAGACGTTACCGCGACATTTGCTGTAAGTGAAACAGAACCACCTATTACTGAAACTACGACAAGTAACACGACATTAACAGAAATAAATGAATCTGGTTTGAATGTATTAAAATCAGTGAGTCAGCCGATTGTTGCAGTAGGGGATACAATCACCTATACAACAGTAGTTCAAAATACAGGGACAGTGACAGCAACGAATGTTCAATATAGTGATGTATTACCTTCCTCTATAGCATTCGTGCCGAACAGTGTAACGATAGACGGTGTGTTACAACCTGGATTCAATCCGAATAATGGATTCCCGCTTCCAGATATAAATCCAGGTGAAAGTGTAGAAGTAACATTCCAAGTAACAGTTGTTAGTGTTCCATCAAACGGAACAATTGTCAATACGGCAAATGTAACAGGTAGCTTTGTATTAGTACCAGGAGAACCACCAGTTATAGTAAACCAACCAAGCAATACAACACTCACAACTGTCAATAGAGGACAATTTAATGTTATTAAACAAGTAAATAGAGCGGCTACTCTCGTTGGAGATGTATTAACGTATACGGTTCAAATAACGAATACAGGAACAGTAATAGCTAACGATGTTCAGTTTGTTGATACGATTTCAGCAGGAGCGTCATTTGTACCAAATAGTGTAACGGTAAATGGAGTTTCGCAACCAAACTTAAATCCGATTACTGGCTTTGGAGTTGGAGATATACCAGTTGGTGAAACGGTTATAGTGACGTTTCAAGCGACAGTTACAACCATCCCGTCATCAGGAACAATTACGAACGTTGCAAATATAACAGGAAGTTTTACTTTAGTGCCAGGAGAACCACCGGTTATAGTGACAGATCCGAGTAATACGACTATAACAAGAATAAATAGAGGACGTTTCAGCATTATAAAATCTGTAAATAAAGAAGCGACACGTTTAGGAGATACGTTAACGTATAGTGTGCAAGTTACAAATACGGGAACGGTAACAGCGACGAATGTTCAGTTTATCGATGTTCCATCACCTAGTTTAGAATTTGTTCCTGGAAGTGTACAAATAAATGGGATTCCGCAAGTAGGTTTAGATCCTTTTGTAGGCTTTTCATTACCGGATCTTGCAGTAGGGGATAGCGTATTAATCACATTTGAAGTAAATGTAATTTCAATTCCGCCTTCTAGTAGCATTATGAATACAGCGAGAGTAACTGGTGATTTCGAATTGATTCCAGGAGAACCACCGTTTACAATTACCAATTCAAGTAATACGACAGTCACACCAGTAAATAGAGGCAGTTTAGATATGCTGAAAGAAGTAGATCATTCAATTGTTGGAGTAGGAGAAACGGTAACGTATCGTGTTCGTATATTAAATACTGGTACGGCTGACGCAATGAATGTTCAATTTATTGATGTGCTATCTCCGGAAGCTGTTTTTGTACCAAATAGTGTAACGGTAAATGGAGTAGCGCGTCCGGGAGTAAATCCGCAGGTTGGATTTACGATTTTGGACATTCCAGTCGGTGAGACGGCGATTGTAACATATGAAGCTACGATTACGAGTTTTCCAGATGGTGGTACAGTAGTGAACGTTGCTGGGGCATCAGCAGAATATATTTTAGTACCAGGTGAACCGCCAGTTACAGTGATGGACACGAGTAATACAGTTATTGTAACGGTAAATACTGCAATCTTATTTGTTGCAAAAGGAGCAAACTTTGAAGTAGCAATGGTAGGAGATGTTGTCACTTACGGCATTGCCGTCATAAATGATAGTACAGTTCCTGTGACGAATATTGTTTTAACAGATATCATTGATCCAAATACGTTATTTATAAATGGCACGGTAACGGTAAATGATGTACCTCTTCCATTTGCCAATCCGAATACGGGTATTCCGTTAGGTGATTTTCAGCCAAATGATGCGGCAATTATTAATTTCCAAGTTGTAATAACGGGAGGACAAATAAATAATTTAGTTACAAATACTGCTACAGCGACTGGGCTCGCAACTGTAAATCCGAATGAGCCGCCTGTAGTAGTTGAAGGTGATAGTAATACAGTTGTTATCCCGTTTATCCCTCAAAATGTCTCAACGACAGTCGTAAAAACGGCAAATCTTCAAACAGCAACAATTGGAGATGTCATTACGTTTACGACAGTCATTACAAATACAGGTGATACTGTCATGCAAAATATTCGTTTTCAAGACATGTTAGATAGTAGTGTTCGATTTATCCCTGGAAGCGTAATAGTCGATAGTGTTCCATTACGAAATGTAAGTCCAGTATCAGGGTTTCTTATAGGAAATTTAAATCCGGGTGAAGCGCGGACAGTTTCGTTTCAAGTAGTAGTTCAGAGCGCACCAAGTGGTTCAGGAAATTATATTAACCAAGCGAGTATTCGCTTTGAACATCAAGTAGGTACAGTATTGCCACCTGTTACACAAATAATAGAAAGTAACATGGTAGTCATCCCATTTGTTCCAACGATAGAACAAATTTGCGAAACGAACTTTAATTGCTTAGATAAAATTCCATTTCAATGTTCTCCATGTAATCACTTACAAATAAATAAAAAATAAATACCAAAAGAGCATCCTGTAAGAATAGGATGCTCTTTTTTATGTGTATCAATCATGTAGATTCTTTTTCGGGTGAGGTGAAAAATTCATTGGTTTTGTTGGAGAGTAGAAATGGAATAGCTCCTTTTATGACAGAAATATCCCAGTCCCACCATGCAAGTTTTTCTAGTTTTTCAATGGTTTCTTGTGAAAAACGATAGCGAACTAGTTTGGCAGGGTTCCCAGCTACAATTGCATATGGAGGTACGTCTTTTGTAACTACACTCTTTGCGCCGATAATGGCCCCGTTACCAATTGTAACACCAGATAAAACGCAGGATTGATAACCAATCCATACATCATTGCCGACTACGATATCACCTTTTGATGAAGGATGACCAGTAATATGTGCTCCTTCATCGAAGAGAGCATTAAATGGGTAAGTCGTTATCCAATCAGCACGATGCTCGCCGCCAAGTATGAAAACGACTTCTTCTCCTAATGAACAAAACTTACCTATTTTCAATTTCGTTTCATCATTCCAAGAAAAAATAGTTGGACCTACTTTACTATAAGTATAATCACCAATATCATATTTACTATATTCAGGTTTTTGATTTAAATATAACATAACAAATTTAGCATCCTTTCTAAAGCAAGTAATTGATATGGAACATTATATGCAAGGTGGAGTAAGGCGAACTGTGTTGTATGAATTAGTAAGATGTAAGTATGTTAGTAGAGAAAATGAATAAAGGGGAGTGGAGTGGATGAGATACGAAATGGGGTTATATAATAAACCTTTTCAGTCAATTCAATCAGGAAAAAAGGTATATGAAGTACGCTTATACGATAAAAAACGTCAACTTATAAAACAAGGCGATGAAATTGTATTTACGAACCTTACGACAGCAGAAACGATGGTTGTAAAAGTAACGGAAGTAAAGCGATACGAAAGCTTTAAAGAAATGTACGAGCAAATTGATAAAAAGTTATTGGATTGTGAAAATGATAGTTTAGAGGAAATGTTAGAAAGTACATACAAAATATATACGAAAGAACAAGAAGAAAAGTGGGGAACAGTTGCGGTTCGTATTGAGGTAATAAAATGATGAGAAATCGCGGCGTGGCTATTATTGTACAGGATGGAAAAATTGCTCTAATAAAACGTGTTCGAGACGATGAAGTATATTACGTTTTTCCAGGCGGTGGAATAGAAGAAGGAGAAACATCGGAAGAGGCAACGAAGCGAGAGATATACGAAGAATTAGGGGTACATATAGAAGTAAAGCACCTTATTACAAAGATAAAGTATAAAGGTACCGAATATTATTATGAAGCCTATATTACGGACGATTACGGACGGAGTATTCGGAAGCGGAAAAGGTGAGGAGTTTAAGCAGAAAGATAGAGGTTGTTATATTCCGTTATGGATACCGATAAATGAGTTGAAAAATGTGAATATAAAACCTTACGAAGTGGTCGAAAGTATATTCGATTATTATAAGATGCAAGGTCTGACAACATACAAAAAAAACCATTGACATAGCCTGCTGATTTAAGTATTGTATTCGAGTATGTTTATAATCAGGAGGTTTATATGAGCAATCAAACTACTACACATCATGTGAAAATGACAACAGCAGATCCATCTGGAATCGGTCTATTTGGATTAGCAATGGTAACACTTGTAGCATCATCTCAAAAGTTAGGTTTAACAGATGGCGTTTCACTTGTATTACCATGGGCAATCTTTTTAGGGGGATTTGCACAAATCTTTGCATGCATTCACGATGCAAAGCATAACAACACGTTCGGTACGACAGCATTTGGTGCGTACGGCCTGTTTTGGTTAGGTGTTGGAATGACTTGGTTAATTCAACTTGGAGTATTCGGCGAAAAATTAGCCCAAACTGCAGATTCAAAACAGCTTGGTGTAGCCTTTATCGGATATTTAATTTTCACAATCTTTATGACGATTGGTGCAATGGAAACACATAAAGTATTATTTATGATTTTCGTACTTATTGATTTCTTATTTATTGGTCTTTCATTAAGTACTTTAGGTGTTATGCCGCACGCAATGCATAATTTAGCAGCATATTCTGAACTATGTATTTCATTATTATCTTTCTATGGTTCAGCCGCAGCAGTGTTAAATACACACTTCGGAAAAGTTGTTTTACCAGTTGGAAAGCCATTTGGTATTTTTAAAAAGTAATAAAAAAGCACAGGTGATTGTATAGTCATCTGTGCTTTTTTGTATGGAATAAATAAAAATGAAAAATATAATTGAAATTGATTATCATTATTAATATAATGATAATGATAATCATTCATTGCAAGAGGGGGATGCCAAAGTGGCGAAAATTTTAATTGCGTATGCGAGTATGTCAGGAAATACAGAGAGTATTGCTGATTTAATAAAAGTAAGTTTGGATGCTTTTGATCATGAAGTAGTATTGCAAGAGATGGAAGGCATGGATGCTGAAGAATTGCTAGCTTATGATGGAATTATTTTAGGATCTTATACGTGGGGCGATGGTGAATTGCCGTTTGAGGCAGAAGATTTCCACGAGGATTTAGAAAATATAGATTTGTCAGGAAAAAAAGCAGCTGCATTTGGATCAGGTGATACGGCATATGAACTGTTTTGTGAAGCGGTGACGATATTTGAAGAACGTCTTGTAGAACGCGGTGCAGAACTTGTACAAGAAGGATTGAAAATTGAATTATCTCCAGAAGATGAAGAGGATATTGAAAAATGCAGTAATTTTGCAATTGCATTTGCTGAGAAGTTCTAAGAATGGGAGTGTCAACGTGGAGACAATGTTAAGTGCAACTGCTATTACAAAATTAAGAGATGGAAAACTTATGTTAGCTACTACATATGATGGCTTATTTATTGAACAAGACGGAGAATGGAAACAAATTTTAAATGGCTTTCAAAAACGAATTCGGGATTTACATAGCGTAGATAATATAGTTTATGGTGTAGGCGACGAAGGGATTTTTATTCGTAGCATGAATGGTGGAGAGAACTGGACAATTCAGCGTTTTCCAACAAAAGCAACGAGTTGGAATGTGTGTAGTAATGTACAAGGAACTGTCATTGCTCATGGAGATAAAACATTGTATCTTTCTAATAATTTCGGTTCTACATGGGAGACCATTCATCCATTTCTTGATTATGGCAGTGATGCACCGTCTATTCGTTCGTTATTCTTATATAAACATTACTTATTTATTGGTACGAAAATACATGCGAAATATGGTGGTGTTTGGCTTTTTGATTTAGAGAAACGTAAATTAAAAAGAATTAAAATAGCGATGAATCAAATGATTTCTGCGTTGACTCTACATAATTCTTATCTAGTAGCAGCAAGTGGATCGTGTAAAGGAATTGGTGGTAATATTTCTTTTTGTAAAATAGATGAAAGTATTGAGAATGAAAAACTATATTGGCATACATGTCAAAGTGAGCAAAAAGCTAGTAGCTATTTAGACTTAAGTTTAGATCAACATGTGCTATATACGACTTCAACGCAAAATAAGGCGGGCGTTAGCACGGTTTGCCGTGTGCATCTTAATGAAGGGATTGTTACAGTATGTGACTCGGTTAAAGGGCATGGTTGGCGTATTGTTAATCAAAAAGAAGGCTATGTTGTAGCTGGATCAGGTGAATCAAAAGCGATGCAGTGGAAGAAAAAAGTTGTTTAGCAAAAAAAACTTTGCTTTTATTATATTGATATGATATAGTATATTTAAACCATTTTACTTTTAATAATATAGAGATTTAAATGAGCTGTAACTTCCGAGGAGGATAGCAATGTTAAATCTCCTCAGGGGTTGCAGTTTTTTAATGTCTGGTTTATTATTGTAAGGTGGTTGAAAATGAATATGTACATATAGGTACATTGTAGGAGGATTTTTTTCATGCAAAACGGTAAAGTAAAATGGTTTAACTCAGAAAAAGGTTTCGGTTTCATCGAAGTTGAAGGCGGAGAAGACGTATTCGTTCATTTCTCAGCTATCCAAGGCGACGGCTTCAAAACTTTAGAAGAAGGTCAAGAAGTTACTTTCGAAGTAGAACAAGGTAACCGTGGACCACAAGCTACTAACGTTAACAAGAAGTAATTTTTGAAAAAAAGAAGGGCTCGCCCTTCTTTTTTTTGCGTTCTTATTGAATATCCTCCAATGTACATATGATAATAAGACTGAATTTTTGTTTTTTATACGAGGTATTTCATGCATAAAGTGTATGAATAAATAGATACTGAAAATAAAGTATGTGTGTGAAAAGGATTTTAGAAAGAGGTAAATAAATTGAAAAACGCTACACATTTTATTGTGTTTGATATAGAGAGAAATTTTAGGCCGTATAAATCAGAAGATCCGTCAGAGATAGTTGATATCGGAGCTGTAAAAATAGAAGCAAGTACAATGAAGGTAATTGGAGAATTTTCGGAGTTAGTAAAACCGGGTGCACGACTTACTCGTCATACGACAAAATTAACGGGAATTACAAAAAAAGATTTAATTGGTGTAGAGAAATTCCCTCAAATTATAGAGAAATTTATTCAGTTCATTGGAGAAGATTCTGTATTTATTTCATGGGGAAAAGAAGATTATCATTTTCTATCTCATGATTGTACATTACATGGCCTAGAATGCCCGTGTATGGAAAAAGACAGTAGATTTGATTTGCAAAAATTTGTTTTCCAAGCGTATGAAGAATTATTTGAGCATACACCAAGTTTACAATCTGCAGTAGAACAACTCGGTTTAACGTGGGAAGGAAAGCAGCACCGCGCTTTAGCAGATGCTGAGAATACAGCAAATATACTTCTTAAAATATATAGCGAGAGAGATATTAATAAGCGATACAAGAGACACGGTGAGCTTGAACTTGTAAAGAACGGAAAACTAACAGAAAAAGCGAAAAAAAAGATGCGAAAATGGGTGTTTAAAGAACTGAAGAAACATGCAGAACGACCATTTGTGTGGAGTACATTTGAAAGTAGTGAAACGTGGGAAAGTATAACGGAAAGGTATTATATAAGTGAAAATACAGTAGAACTTCTGAAAAAACATTTCCCTACAGCGGTGAGAAAAGCGGAGCGGCAGCTTAAATATTTGGCTGAGATGGAGGAGAATGCACAGTCTAGGTGACATTCTCCTCCATTTCTAGCTATATAAATTTAAAGTCATCGTATTGACGGATGAGTAAAGTATTCAAATTTAATTAGGAATCAATTTGTTGTTGTAATTTGGCTATTATAATTGCTTTGAAAATTAAGGCGTCGTAAGAATCTTAAAATATATTAATAAAATAAGAGCTCATAAAAATGAAAGAGGGTACAGTTAAATGGAAGCAATCTTTAACATTTTAACTGTTTTATTTTTTATATTATATTCACATCACTTTTTATTTTTATTACACTTCCTCTTATAGTAAAAAGGAGTTAGAAAAAGCTTAATATATCTTTAAACCGCGGTGGATTAAAGATTAAAATTGAAGAGTAAGATAAGCGTTATATATATGGGAGATGCGATGATGATAAATTTGGATATCAAAGATATTAACGTAAAGATGGAATTAAACGGTGTCTTTTGGAATGAGGATAGGATTGCTGAAATGATGGTGACTACAACAGCAGAACATTCTCTTATTCTTCATATATTAGTTGACTTAGAAAATAAAACTATTTGTGCCATGAGTGCCACGATAGTGAATGGGTTCTGCCCTCTGTGCAAACAGAAAAGGGACGAATGCAGTGAACTTAATGACCCACAAAATAAAATGGATATTTTAGAAGAAACCTACGATTGGGTGAGAGAGCATCCAAAATATCGTTTTCAATTATCTTTTTACGAGTACAATAAATTTGAGGTAGTAAAGTGAAATTTTTATTTTAATAACATACATAGTGACTATAAGGAAAAACATCAAAAACTTATAGAAGGACTGGGTCTATTAGTAAAAAGTGAAAAAATTGTAGTACGTTGTATACAAGAACATATTGAAAAGGATATTCCAAATGGAAATGTGTTTGTACAACAAGGAACGAATTTATTTAGATACTGCAACAAATTTTATCTTAAATCAAAAAAATTTAATACATAAGCACATCTTGTTATAAAGCAGAGAAACCGATTCTTAGTAGAGTCGGTTTTTAAAGTAAACGTCAAGTAAGTCCAAAATAAAAGAGCGCTTTGTTAATAGCGCTCAGTAAAAAATAGTTATAGGGAAGCATTTATTCAATGTTAGAATCAAAATTTTTAGTATTGTGTGGTCTCACTTGTAGACACATAGTTGTTATTTAAAACATGTTTATTGGTTACTTGATTTTCTTTATTCAACCCCGTTTGGATCATATGAAAACTGTTGCTTATTCTCAATCCGCTCAATCACATCTTGCAACTCATCTGGCTTCAGAAACTCAATAGGAGAGAAGCCTTTTTCAAACGTAAGTGTATCAGCCTCAATCATTAATACGTATCGGTCATTTACCTTTGCGATATGTATTTGATCCCCGAAATCAGCAAGCAGGGCCTTCACAGAGATATGATCTGCTTTTAGCTTTAATTCCACTTCAGGAGCATGCTCGACGATTTGAGCGGTAGCTTCCATTACTTCTTCGGTTGAAAATTGTTCCATAATTTCACGTTTCGGACTGGCAGCCCATACTTCCATTGCTTGGTCGAATTGTTCACGTTCTTCCGTACCTTCTTCAAATACATCTTCAATTTGGTCATATACCATGTCCATTACTTGTGTTTTCATAATTTCAGGCATAGAGCGTTCGTATTCGACGAATTTTAAGAAGTCCTCGAAGTAGCGGGCATGTGATGCTTGGTGTATTTTTAGTTCGCCTACTTCAACCATACCTTCTTCAGGCATGTACGGATATTGGATAGATTTCATATTCTTCGTTGTGATGGCCATTTCAACGTTACGAATAAGCGTTGATTCATCTGAAATAGAGGCAACTTTCGGTTCAAAGTCACATTTCATAACGAATACGAACGGGTCATCAAAGTATTTACGTAGTTTTGCTTGAGCAATTAAAAATACACCACCACGAACAGCGCTTGTGTCAAGATATGTATAAACGAGAGGCTCGCTCATATCTTTGAAGTTTTCTTTTGTTTCTGCAAAACGAATACGATTAAATAGGTTGTAATGAGGGTTTGAATCGAGTTCGTGCCCTTCTTCTACAATAAAGCGCCCAATCTTTGTTGGGGCTTGTTCCGTTTTGGCATGACGTTCTACTTTTCGCTTTGAAATTTTTAATAATTCACCATTCAAAAATTCTTTTAAAGAGCTATCTTCATATTCTTCAGCGTCTAATGTTTGAAAATGTTTATAGCGTTTATCAACTGCTTCGCCTTTTCCTTCTACTTGTACAACATAAAAGGAAAGGAAATTTATTTCAAAATCCATATTTATCACCTTGTTTCATTTCATTAACTCTTATCAGTATAGAGATGGAGAAAACTTTCGTCAATTTATATAAGGAAGGGAAGACCCTTCCTTATATATTTTTTATTTTCAAAATTAAAATCCGTCTTCTAGCGCTGCAAATGGAATGTTAAGTCTGTTTTCTACTGTACGTAAACGTTGATTTAAGCGATTTAGTCTACGTGTATGGCGCTCAACAGTATTTTCTAATTGACGTACTCTTTGCTCAAGCTCATTTACTCGTCGTTCTAGTTGACGGTTTCCAGTACCAGGGAAAGAGATTGGAAGTTGAAATTGTCTATTTTGGTCATATGGATTAACTTGTTCTGTTTGATCTATATATTGTTGGTATTGTGCTTGTAAATCATATTGCGGCTGATAACCGTATTGGTTATATGAATCATATGGATTGTAGGGGTACAT
This sequence comes from Bacillus cereus group sp. N12, assembly GCF_016483575.1. NCBI lineage: Bacteria > Bacillati > Bacillota > Bacilli > Caryophanales > Bacillaceae > Bacillus > Bacillus cereus group sp. N12. The sequence goes on along the minus strand of NZ_JAEHBO010000023.1, from coordinate 9,941 downwards.
AAAAACATCCTCCATTTCTTTAAAATAGGTTAAATACACGATACTGTATGTGTAAAAGCGGAGCAGTGGCACGGCAAATACCTAATTATATTTACGTGATTTACTTTTATAAATAAGAACAGGGAGTTGTTACATTTGTTTTTCATTTATTTAATGGTATATAATGGATAGAAGGGGAGAGGTTACATAAAGGTTACAGATTTGCTAAACTTACATTTTCATAAAAATATGTATAGACATTTACAAAAGAAAAGAGTAATTTAAATAGAGTAAAAAATAACTTGTAACATTTTATAAACATATTGTAAAATGATTGTAACAAAACATACATAAAAATGAAATAATACATAAAAGCAGTGTTGGGGAAAAGGAGAGAGTATATTGTTCCGTAAAATAAAGGGTATTTTAGTTGGGGTGCTATGTGTAGCTGTAGTGAGTGGTTGTGGTACAAAAGTAAGTGATGTTGCATTAGTAAGTGATATTGGTGGACACACTGTCGCGGCTAAAGCAGAAGTGCAGGATTCTATTAGTTTAGTTGATAGTCGAACAGGTACTGAAGTGAAAAAAATAGATTTGTCTAGTTTAGGCTATTTTGAAGACGAAGCAAAATTTAAAAAATCGGTAACGAAGGTTGCTAGTGAGGTTGGGAAAACCGTTGATAAAAAGATGGTTCCATCACGTATAGCACCTGATGGAAGTTGGCAAGAAGGAAAACCTTCTTATGAATTAATGGAAAAAGAATTAGTAGATAAATTGTTAAATGTTGGTATGTGGGATTCTTCATATCAGTTACCAATCACAGAGAAAAAGCCTACGGCAACATTAAGTGATGCGCAAGGAAGTGGTACGGTAATTGGTAGATATGAAACGAATTTAGGTGGATCAACAGGTGGCCGTATTGAGAATATTCGTTTGTCAGCGGCGAGCATAAATGGAGTTGTATTAGCAAAAGGAGACCGCTTCTCTTTTAATGCATTAATCGGTGATACAACGCCAGATAAAGGATATCAATTAGGAAAAGAAATTGTAGATGGTAAATTAGTAGATGGATATGGTGGGGGTGTTTGTCAAACATCTTCGACTTTATACAATGCAGCAGATCAAGCTGGTTTGAAAATGGTAGAGAGAACGACGCATTCTAAAACAGTAGGTTATGTGCCACAAGGAAGAGATGCTACAATTGCATATCCATACTTAGACTTAGTATTTGAAAACACGAACGACGCACCTGTGAAGCTTTATATGGGCATTCAGGGCGGAAAGTTAGTTGCTGAAGTACATAAAATGAGATAAGAGTTATAAAGTCACTTTTTCTGAAAGTTAGAAGAGGTGGCTTTTTTATTAAGAAAATAAAAATATGTATAAATTCTGACTTTTCTTATTTACATAGGGTGATTTTGATTGTATTCTTCATAGTAACGGTTATATGTAATGGAAAAATATTGGGATAAGGAGATGGAGTTATTCATGGTACAAATTCATCCGAAAACACGTATTGGTCATGTTGCATTTAAAGTGAAAGATTTAGAACGTCAAATTGCTTTTTATGAGAATGTAGTAGGCTTAGAAGTAATTAAACAAGAGGGGAATAAAGCGTATTTATCTGGAAAGGGTGGTAAGAATACGCTGCTTGTTCTTGAAAAGTTGGAGGATGGGGCACTACAAGAACCACGTACGACTGGTATATATCATGTGGCTTTTTTAGTTCCGACTCGTGAAGCTTTTGCTTCGGCACTATTTGGGGTTCTTCGTAATAAGAATGTAATTGATAGCCCGGCTGAACAAGAAGGGCGTTATACATATTCAAATGAAATTTTACCAATTTCAAGGTTTAATAGTGCAAGTGATCATACGTATAGCGAAGCGTTTTATTTACAAGACTTAGAGGATAATGGAATTGAAATATATGCAGACCGCCCGCGCGATCAATGGGGAGAAGGACCAGGAGGAAGTACACCACTTGATTTAAAAGAATTGGCAACGCTCGTTGATTATGAGTTTGCTGGTTTACCTGCTGATACTGTCGTTGGACACGTACATTTACGAATAGCTGATGTAGAAAAGTCACATGAGTTTTATGTAAAGACTGTAGGCTTTGAGGTACAACAGCGTGAAGAGGATTGCTTATTTATTTCGGCAGGAGGCTATCATCACCATATCGGTGCAAATACGTGGAACGGAGTAAATAATCCGCACCCACCAACACATGCAACTGGACTAAAGGTATATACGATTGTACTACCGCATAAAGAAGCGTTAGATGAAGTGAAAGAAAGATTAATAGAAAAACAACATGAAATAAATGAAACTACAAATGGATTTACAGTAGTAGATCCAAGTGGTATTACAGTACAGTTTGAAATAGAAGTAGCATAAAACAAGCCAGAAAGTGTGTAATCACTTTCTGGCTTGTTTTTAATTATTCATAGTTCAATCCAATACCTTCTTACAATATTTCCATCTTCCTCAATGAAATCATCATCACGAAGCCCGCCGTTATGTAAGATTGTTTTTTCTGATCCTGTATTCACTTCGTCACAAACGACAAGTACTTTCTCGATGTTTAATTCCTTCGTTTTTTCTAGCGATAACTCTAATAACTTCGTAGCATAACCTTTTCTTCTTTCAGAAGGGCGAATGCCATAACCGACATGACCTCCAGTGTTAAATAAATGTTCGGTTAAACTATGACGTATATTAACAACTCCTACAATTTTATTTTCTTCTGTAACGAGCCAATACGTAGAGTCTGGTACCCAAGATTCAGGAAGGTTTACTCCGTTATGTGCATCGAGTAATTCTTGAATCATAGCTGGAAAGTTAGAAGGGTCCTTTGAAATAACCCACGGAATCATCGTTTCACCGCTCTCTTTCCATTCGTTATAAAAATCTAAGTATTCTTCTTGTAAATCAGTAGTAGGTGTAATCAAAAAGACATTCATTGCTAGTAAACTCCTTTTATTTATGTTTTATTTCACAAAAATCAAGGCAGAAAATGGAAGCGTTTTCCGAATTTCTCAACCTCATTTCTTGCACTTCATATGCAATTTTTAACTGAAGATAAGTAAGGTGTTGAACTTAAAGGTTTTTTTGTATGAGAAATAGGTTATCTTGTTTATGCTAATATTTAAAATATTAACATAAAATCGTTGGGATAGTAAGTGAATTTAGATGGAATGTTTTTATATCGATAAATGGATGTGTGTGATAATTTTTGTTTTATCCATCTATAATGAATGAAAGGGGGAAGTGTTCGTGAGCTTACATATTGATTTTATTTTACGAATTGGTATTGCTGGTTTATTAGGAGCAATGATTGGTATTGAAAGGGAAATTCGATCAAAAGAAGCTGGATTAAAGACTCATTTCCTCGTAGCGGTAGGGAGCGCTTTAATAATGGTTGTTTCGAAATATGCCTTTTCAGATATTATGTTTGAAAATCATATGTCCCTTGATCCAAGTCGTATTGCAGCGCAAGTTGTTAGTGGAGTAGGTTTTTTAGGTGCAGGTACAATTATTATTCAAAAACAGGTAGTGAAAGGATTAACGACAGCGGCTGGTTTATGGGCTACAGCAGGAATTGGATTAGCAATTGGAGCGGGTATGTATGTAGTAGGGATTGGAGCTACGATTCTCGTTTTAATTGGGTTAGAGATTGTAAGTCGTATTTTTAAAGTGCGATTTTTATTTCCGCAAAATATAACAGTGCAAATTTGTATGAATAAACATGAAACGGTACAACAAATATTAGAGAAGCTTCATATGAAAGGTATTCCAATACTTTCATATGAAGTGGAATCTTTACAGCAAGATACAGGTGTAGTTTATAAGGTAGGAATGCAGCTGAAAAATATATCACCTGAAGAAAAGAATGCATTCATTCAATATATACAAACATTACCAGAAATAACGTTTGTAAAGTTAAATTCATAGCGTTGAAAAAGAGGTTAGATGTAGCAGAAATTTCGCTATTATCTATCCTTTTTTTGACACAAATCGCATGGAGAGTCAAGCGTTAATTTTGCTATGAATGGATACATATGTGAACGTTACCTTATTTTTTCTCAATACAGAATAAATAGTCAGAATAGTAAGATATTAGTGAGGGACACTAAAAAATGTAAGGTAGGGGAGAGTATGAAAGGCTATTCAAAAAAAGTTTTAGTAGGGGTAAGTTTTGCTAGTTTACTGTTAGGGAGTTTTCAAGGGAGCATATCGGCGGAAAATACTAAGGAAGAGCAAGTTTCTTATCGAAATGTGCTCAAAATGGAGCCAGTTGGTGTACAATTTCCAGTGCAAGAATTAGCTCATTCATCAAAAGTGCTAGAAAATAAGTCTTTTGAGAAAAGGCTACAATTTGCTGATTTATCGCAAAGACCGCCAGAAGTAAAAAAAGAAAGTAAACAATTAGCTGTAGCGAAAACTTATACAATTGCTGAATTAAATCAATTAAGCAATCAGCAATTAGTAGATTTACTTGTAACAATCGACTGGGAGCAAATTACGGGGCTATTTCAGTTTAATAAAGACAGTCTAGCATTCTATCAAAATGATAGTAGGATGCAGGCGATTATTGATAAATTGAAGCAGCAAGGGCAAACTTATACGCAAGATGATTCAAAAGGGATTGAGACATTAGTAGAGGTATTGCGATCTGGGTTTTATTTAGGATTTTATAATACAGAATTAAGTAAACTGAATGAACGAAGCTATCATGATAAATGCTTACCTGCATTAAAAACCATTGCGAGCAACCCGAATTTTAAGCTCGGTACATTAGAACAAAATAGAGTTGTATCATCATACGGAAAATTAATAGGAAACGCTTCGAGTGATGTGGAAACGATAACATCGGCTGCGAAGATTTTTAAACAATATAATGATAGTTTTTCTACATTGGTAGATAATCTTTCAGCTGGAAATGCGATTTACGATATTATGCAAGGTGTGGATTACGATATTCAATCATATTTGTACGATACGAGAAAAGTGCCGAAAGATACAGTATGGTATCAGAAAATAGATAGTTATATTAATGAGCTAAGTCGTTTTGCATTAATGGGAACGATTACAGCGAAAAACGGATGGCTTATTAACAATGGCATTTATTATACAGGTAGACTCGGTACGTTCCATAGTACAGGGACGAAAGGGTTACAAGTTGTAACAGATGCGATGAACATATACCCGTACTTAGGGGAGCAATATTTCGTAGCAGCTGAGCAAATCGCGACAAATTATGGCGGAAAAGATGCAAATGGAAATATGGTTAATTTAGATCAAATACGAGAAGATGGTAAGAAAAAATATTTACCGAAAACGTATACGTTTGATGATGGTGCAATTGTTTTAAAAGCTGGAGATAAAGTGACTGAGGAAAAAGTAAAACGTCTATATTGGGCAGCGCAAGAAGTGAAGGCACAATTCCATCGTACCGTTGAAAGTGACCAGCCATTAGAAAAAGGGAATCCAGATGATGTATTGACGATGGTTATTTATAATAGTCCAGCAGAATATCAATTTAATCGTCAATTGTACGGGTATGAAACGAATAATGGTGGTCTTTATATAGAAGGAACAGGTACATTCTTTACTTATGAACGTACACCACAAGAAAGTATTTATAGTTTAGAAGAGTTATTTCGACATGAGTTCACGCATTATTTACAAGGTAGATATGAAGTGCCAGGACTATGGGGACAAGGTAAGATGTATGAAAATGAAAGATTATCTTGGTTTGAAGAAGGAAATGCTGAATTTTTTGCAGGAGCAACGAGAACGGATAATGTTGTACCGAGAAAGAGCATTATAGGAGGATTATCTTCAAATCCAGCAGAGCGTTATACGGCCGAGCGAACGTTAAATGCAAAGTATGGAACGTGGGATTTCTATAATTATTCCTTCGCTTTACAATCGTACATGTACAATAAGAGGTATGATATATTTGATAAAGTTCATGACCTTATTAGGAAAAATGATGTGACAGCATATGATGCATATCGCTCTGCGTTAAGTAAAGATGCGAATTTAAATAAAGAGTATCAAGACTATATGCAAATGTTAGTTGATAATCGTGATAAATATAATGTTCCGTTAGTATCAGACGATTATTTAGCAACGCACGCACCGAAACCAGTTTCAGATATTGCAGCAGAAATTACGGCGGAAGCAAATGTAAAAAATGTATCTGTAAAGAAAAATAAATCACAGTTCTTTAATACATTTACACTACAAGGAACATATACAGGTACTGCTGCAAAAGGAGAATATGAAGACTGGAAAACAATTACACAAAAGGTGAATGATACGTTAAAACGTTTAAGTGCAAAAGGATGGACAGGCTATAAAACAGTAACAGCTTATTTTGTGAATTATCGTGTGAATGCATCAGGACAATTTGAGTATGACGTTGTGTTCCATGGTATGAATACAGAAGAAGGAGCTGTGAATAAAGCGCCGGTCGCAGTTATAAATGGTCCGTATAGCGGAAATGTGAACGAAGCAATCTCTTTTAAAAGCGATGGATCAAAAGATGAAGATGGAAAAATCGCTTCTTATAAATGGGAGTTTGGAGACGGTACTGTAAGTAATGAACAAAACTCAACGCACATTTATACAAAAGAAGGAACATATACAGCGAAATTAACAGTAACAGACGATAAAGGAGCAACTAATACTGCTACAACGAGTGTGACAGTTAAAAAGAAAGAAGATAACAGTGTAGAAAAAGAGCCAAACAATTCATTCCAAACAGCAAATAAACTGCAGTTGAATCAAATTTTACGTGCTAGTTTAGGAAATGGTGATACAAGTGATTTCTTTGAAATAAATGTAGAAACAGCTAAAAACCTTCAAATCAATGTAACGAAAGAAAATAATATTGGAGTAAACTGGGTTCTTTATTCAGAAGCAGATTTAAATAATTATGTTACGTATGCCCAGCAACAAGGAAATCAACTAGTAGGTAGCTACTATACGTATCCAGGGAAATATTATTTACATGTGTATCAGTATGGTGGGGGAACAGGGAATTATACGGTAGAAGTGAAGTAGTAAAAGGGAATTTGTTTTTTTCGATGAATAGCAAAAAGATCTATGCTTTTAATGAAAAAACAACTGTAGACAATGACTCTAATGACATTAACAAATTAAGTGTCGAGAGATCTTATATTTAAATTAAACAGATTTGAACAGTAAATGAGATGAAATCGATAAATTATTAGTTCATCAAAATGTAAGAAAAGTAGTGAATTTTAAGTACGTTTAATTAAAGGATCAGAGTTTATCTATTTTTACAGATAAACTCTGATCCTTATTATTTGAAAGTAAGATAATTGATACGTAAGGTAGCGGAATTTTTAAAATTCATTTATTTAAAAAGTTAAGTAGAAAATTTTTATTATCTAAATAACTTTCATTACATTAGCAGGGGATACTAATAGAAAAGCGTGTCCCTTTACCTAATTCACTCTCTATCTCTATATCTCCGTTTAATTCTTTAATAATACTGTAAGCAATCATAGTACCAAGTCCAGTCCCTTTTTCTGTTGTTGAATAAAACGGCAAAGCAATTCGTTTTATTTGTTGAGATGACATTCCAATACCTGAATCAATAATGTTAATTATAATATTTCCTTTTATTTTTTGTATATTTATTTGTAAAACTCCACCATTTTTCATAGCCTCAATTCCATTTTGTATGATGTTGTTTAGACAGAGTCTGAATTTTTCGGGATCCCCATTTATATAAAAGGAATCTGTACTATTTTGTTTTATTTCAACTTTGTATGATAGAGCAAGTGGTGAAATAGTGTCTTTCACCTGATTTAAAATGTAATTAATATCTATTTTCTCTTTTAGGGTATTCTGTGGTTTGGTTAAAGATAAATAGTTATTGATAGTAGATTGTATTTGCTGCATTTCAATTAACATGATTTCTAAGTACTGATCCTGAGATAGCTTAGAGGCATGTTTTTCATTTAATAATTGAGTGAATCCATGTACCGTGGTTAGTGGATTGTGGATTTCGTGTGCAATTGACGCCGCTAGTTCGCTAGCTATATAAAATTTTTCAGCCCGTTGCAGTTTTTCTTTCATTTTATATTTCTCAATCATTCCCTCTATTAAATAAACTGATAATAATAATGTGAAAATATTAATGATTATATAATTTAATAAAAATTCTATGAGAGTAGCGTCTATTTTACCTCCTGTATTTATTTGAGTTACAATACCGCAGATAGAAAGTGAAGCTGTACATACTAAAATAAGGAGTAAGCTTAATAATATCTTTTTTTCTTTAAAATGCATAGGTAATAAGTAACGGAAGAGCATTGTTATACCAGAAATAATTGTAAAGATAATAAATGATGGAAGAACGCCATTTCCACCTAAGTAAAAGCGATAAGAAAGATATAAAATTCCTATAAGAACAATGTTTTTTGTATTTCCATACAGAAAAACTAATATGATAGGAATAAAACGTAAATCATAAATAAAGCCAGCATGTAAATGAAAAGGAAAAGTCATACAAAAAATAATAGCAATAGAGGAGAGAGTAGAAATTAACATATTATTACATGTTATTTTTTCTTTAAATTCTAGCCAAAATACGTGATAGCTAAGGATACAAATTATTATAATAAAGGTATTTAATAAGAGAGTAGAAATTCCCATAGTTTTGCATCTCCGATAGTTTGTAAGTAGTATTATGTATAAGTTGGACCTAGATGTTTAGTATTAGTAGACTTTCTATCTAAAAAAGGAAGGGTACTTGAAAAAATGTTATTATATTACTCGTATTAGAATTGATGAGGAAGATAGAAAAAATAATAGATAAAAAATCTACTTGAATTTATGTACATATGAAATTAGAAACTAACTTTTGTATAGGTAAAATTGGGATTGAATTACTGGTAAAATAATGGGTTTATGAGTGTGAATATTCTGTGAAAATAATATATATGACGACCATTGTTTTGTAGCTTTCGTTATATTAACATGGAATTTACCGAATTACAAAGTGAAAATTTAAAATTTTTTTATTCATATAATTTATCTGAAATGAAAACACTGTTCACTCGAGTATTGTTGTAATGAATCGTATACATTTTGTGTGAAAAAACCTTTGAAATTAACATGTTCTTTTTTATAAAACATAATACTGTAGCTTTATCTATGTGAGTTACTCAATAAATGTTAATACGTAAAGTTATTATATGTATATTTAAGGATATGAATTATTACATAAAAACGCACTTAAAAAAGAATGTATGATGGTAATAGAATACAAACATCAAGGGGGAACTTAAAATGAAGTTAAATAAACTAATGCTTAGTTGTGGAGTGATTTCGGCATTAACACTTGGTGTGTTAGGGAATAATACTTATGCTGAAGAAGTGCACAAAACGAATGATGCAATTAATATAGTTGAACACGTTCCTGCAGACATATTATTAACTCAAACAATGGATTATAGTGGAGAGGCTGTCACTTCTTTTGTATATAATGGGAGTACTGATTTAAGCTTCTTTATGAAAAATAATGGCCAAAATACAATGGGGTATAGTGTAAAAGGCCCAAATACGGAGTTAATTGCTGGTGGTTATATAAGGCCTGGAGAACAACAAATTAATGTTACAAATGTACGGAATGCTTTATCTCCATTACCGATTGGAACATATAAAATTTACGTTTCAAATGATGATGGTTCTAAGGGACAATTCCAAGTTGCAGTAAGATCTATGAATTAAATTTAAAAAACCTTGTTTATGAGCTGATTTGATTTTTACTTTCTGGAAAGAGATGATATTGACCCGAGAGTCCCCCATAAAAGTAAAAACGAGCATCCTTATGTAATTGTGTGAAGTGACCCCTAAAAGTTAGACACGGTTATTTCATTAGGCAGCTTGATCCAAATGAGTCCGGTATTGCACCGGGC
>NZ_JAEHBO010000229.1:0-266 GCF_016483575.1 Bacillus cereus group sp. N12 | reverse complement strand
GTTGTGAAAGAAGGAATTGCCAGCCGACTTGCAGATTCACTGGAAAGTGCTTTAAAGCTTGGTGGGGGCCGAGTTTTAATCGATGTAATGGGAGAGGAAGAACTTCTATTTAGTGAACATCATGCTTGTCCGCATTGTGGTTTTTCAATCGGAGAATTAGAGCCGCGTATGTTCTCGTTCAATAGTCCGTTCGGCGCGTGTCCTTCTTGTGATGGACTTGGCTCAAAGCTTGAGGTAGATTTAGAACTTGTTATTCCGAACTGGGA
>NZ_JAEHBO010000228.1:0-266 GCF_016483575.1 Bacillus cereus group sp. N12 | reverse complement strand
GATTTAATAACTAAGCGACGAAATTTCTACAAAAAAGAGTAATTTCAAGAAATATGCTACTAACCTTAGATTTATCAAAAAAGTTAGATCGTATAACTTAAGACTACTCATTCCTATTCAAAATATTTATGTAATTTAATTTTATTTCCTCTGCACCCTGGCTGTCTCCAAAACTATTGATGGAAGCTCTTTTTGAATGATTTCTTTTAATCCATAAAGAGCTTTCTTCACATAACCACCTTCGAAATTTCCTAATGGTTCTGGTA
>NZ_JAEHBO010000227.1:0-267 GCF_016483575.1 Bacillus cereus group sp. N12 | reverse complement strand
GTCTCGTGGGCTCGGAGATGTGTATAAGAGACAGCTTTAAATGGAGCAAGTTTTCTTTCTTTTTTTTGCAAAGCATATACAAGGGCAGATGTGACAGACTGTTCAACTAAATGCAAATGATGCAAAATTTGAATAATACTCCATTTATCACGGCGTGGCTTTACATTCACCTCCGTATCATTTAACATTTCAATTTCTGATAACAGCGTGCTTCGTGTAGACTGTAATGAGTGGACTAAAGTTTCTAAACTAACATCCATATTAGAT
>NZ_JAEHBO010000226.1:0-267 GCF_016483575.1 Bacillus cereus group sp. N12 | reverse complement strand
AAATCCTCTATACCGATAACATCGTGGTTTTTGATGATTTCAGTCGAGATTTTGTCCAAGTAATCTTTTCTAGCATTCTTCATGTATTCATGAATTCTAGCTACTTTTATTCGTTGTTTATTCCATCGAGAAGATCCTTTCATTCTTCTAGAAAGAATACGCTGTGCTTTTGCCAACTTCTCTTCTAATGATCGAAAAAACTTCGGATTTTTATAGGTTGTTCCATCTGACAAAATGGCGAAATCTTTTAGTCCTACATCTATTCCA
>NZ_JAEHBO010000225.1:0-268 GCF_016483575.1 Bacillus cereus group sp. N12 | reverse complement strand
AGAAGATAATTAAGTAAGTTCTTCACAAGAACAAAATTATTCGAATCAACAAGAGAAAAACGGAAGAGGGTCTCATCAAGCAAATAATGGGAATCAACAAGGGAATAACGGAAGAGGGTCTCAACAAGGAAATAATGGGAATCAGCAAGGGAACAAAGGAAGAGGGTCTCAACAAGGAAATAATGAAAATCAGCAAGGGAAGAACGGATGCGGTTATCAACATGGAAAAAATGCAGATCCGCAAGGGGGTAGCGGTGGCGGTGGTAGG
>NZ_JAEHBO010000224.1:0-269 GCF_016483575.1 Bacillus cereus group sp. N12 | reverse complement strand
AAATAATTAGTTATACTATTAAAGTTCCTGACAGTCATTAATATGGAATCGACAATTGCAAAAACTTTACTTCCTTAAGTCCTAGCACTTTGAGCTAGGACTTTTCATCATTCAAATCACATACCACTCTAAATTAAATCCTCTACACCTAAACCCGTAGTACTTTTTATCGATTCCAAAACTGCTCCGTACTTTCTCCATACAAACTTGTAAACTAATTTCTTATGTTCTTTACAAACTCATCATACAACATGGCTTTCACATCAAGG
>NZ_JAEHBO010000223.1:0-272 GCF_016483575.1 Bacillus cereus group sp. N12 | reverse complement strand
TGCAGCTTAGCTACACGGATACGTTGTTTATTCCAACGCCCTGAACCTTTTGTACGTCTTGATAATACTCGTTGAGCCTTTGCTAATCGGTCTAACATTTCACGATAGAACTTAGGATAATTGGCTCTCTCATCCTCAGAACTGACGTATAATCCATCCATCGCAAAGTCTAATCCAACAACTGTTTCTACTTCTTTTTGTACGATCTCTTTTTCGTATTCAGTCAAAATGGACACATAGTATTTACCAGTAGGTGTCATAGAAATCGTACA
>NZ_JAEHBO010000222.1:0-277 GCF_016483575.1 Bacillus cereus group sp. N12 | reverse complement strand
GTATTTGGGCTGAATGTTGTATGTTCCATACTTAGTGCTGGTGAGGATTTTGTAACATTTGATTCTTGAACATTTGGCACTGTTGCCCCGACTGCTTCAGCTACTAAAGTAGCTAATTCTGTACTTATATGACCAATCATATCTACGACTTGTTGGCGAACTGATTTACTTTTTACTTTTCCTAATTCAAAGGAGAAGGCCTGCATAATATGGATTTTTTCGACGTGGCTCATACTATTCCAAAATAAACGGGCTTGTGAGAAATGGTCTTTAAAAC
>NZ_JAEHBO010000221.1:0-279 GCF_016483575.1 Bacillus cereus group sp. N12 | reverse complement strand
ATCGTACTTTGGTAGATCTTTGAAGTCGAAACTCCAGTTACCATCCTTATCAGCCTTTACTTCTTTTGTTTGGAACTCTGTTCCATTTTGAAGTAATTGAACTGTGATGCCTTCTGGACGTGTGTTGAACTTATTGTTGTAGTCTTCCCAGACTTTCTTACCACTTACTTCTGTTGTTTCCGTATTCTTGTAAGTGTTCGTAATCGTTGTTCCTTCTACTTTTGTTTCATAGTCTTTCACTTTTACTTCATTTACTGTGTACTTGAACTCATTTCCTTG
>NZ_JAEHBO010000220.1:0-281 GCF_016483575.1 Bacillus cereus group sp. N12 | reverse complement strand
CTCGTAGACCACGCCCCCGCCGCCCCCCCCCCCCCAGTTGTTTATCAAGGGCCAGTCGCTGAAGAACATCCAGTTGTAGAAGAAGGGCCAGTCGCTGAAGAACAACCAGTTGTAGAAGAAGGGCCAGCCGCTGAAGAACAACCAGTTGCAGAAGAAGGGCCAGTCGCTGAAGAACAACCAGTTGTAGAAGAAGGGCCAGTCGCTAAAGAACAACCACTTCTTGAACAAGTTCAACTCCATAAAGAGAAACAACATCGACAACCAGTTCATGAACATCATGA
>NZ_JAEHBO010000022.1:0-65378 GCF_016483575.1 Bacillus cereus group sp. N12 | reverse complement strand
TACGAAGTCACCTTTTGTTACTTGTAATACTTGCTCTTTCATATCTTTCATTCTCCCTTCATTTATCTTTTGTTACAGAACTTCTATTATACTAATACACTTGATAGAAATACGATTAATGCTGTTAATACTACCGCTCCACTTGCTGATCCTACGAAGTCACCTTTTGTTACTTGTAATACTTGCTCTTTCATATCATTTATCCTCCCTTTGAATAAGTTTTCTATATGTAATTTCTAAGAAATGTTTTTTTCATAGTTTTTATGTTACCGTTACATTGAATTTGATAACGTAACGTTTGTAACATTAATGTAACATAACTATTATTACGTTGCAATATGATTACGTAAATTTTATTACATTTTTTTTACGTTTTTTTATAAACACCCTTAAAAACCCTATTCCAATGCATTTTCCACTACATTCACGTTTGTAACATTCGTGTAACATTACAGTCATAAACCTAAATATAACTATATTCCTCTCTACTTTTGTTACAAATCAAGGTGAATCTTTAATAAGTAAGGTTGAATCTACTAGGTTTTCACTGGATGGTACACTATAGGACAAAATACTATCTTTCCAAGATAAGTTTATATGTTTCCTCTATATAACTATGTATAATAAAAACAAAGAGGTGGTCATTTTGAAATTAATCGCATTAGATATGGATGGTACACTACTATCATCTAATCTTGAAATCTCCAAAGAGAACTTACAAGCAATCCAAACTGCACAAGAAGCTGGACATATTGTAATGATTTGTTCTGGCCGCGCAAAAGAGGATGCTTTAAAACTATTGGAAGAATACCAATTATCTCTTCCAGTTGGAGCAAGCAATGGGGCAATTGTTTACGTGGATGGAAAAGTAATTAACTCGCGTTGTTTACAAAACGATAAAGTATACAAACTTGCAAAATTACTAGAAGCTGAAGGTTTTCCATATAAGCTATATACAAATAAAGGGGTTTACTCTCCTTCTACATGGCAAGATCAAGTGATGCAGGCATTCGAAGAAAACAAGCATGCGCTAGATGTTACATTAGAAGAACTCGAAAGAATTACAGAAAAACAAAAGAAATCAAACCTAATTACTGATTTCCAAAAAATCGAAGATGTTGTAAACAATCAAGAACTCGAAATATCTAAATTCTTCATTTTAACGTTCAATGCAGGTCATCGCGCCCAGTTATTAAGTATGTTACAAGAAGACACTGCTATTATGGTTACAGCATCTGCTCCTACTAATTTAGAAATTATGGATAAGAATGGCCATAAAGGAAATGGGCTACAGCAGATGGCAGCTCATTTTAATATACCAATTGAAGATACAATTGCTATTGGTGATAATTTTAATGATGTACCAATGTTAGAAGTTGCTGGTTTATCTGTTGCAATGGGAAATGCTGAAGAAGATGTAAAAAAATTATGTGACGTTGTAACATTAACAAACAATGAACATGGTGTTGCCCATGCAATCGAGCAATTTGTTTTAAAACAAACTTTATCTAGTAAATAAAAAAAAGACCCTTTCAACTTCTGAAAGGGTCCTTCTCTTTTATACATGATGACAAGCAACAAAATGATCTTCACCAACATTACGAAACTCTGGTACCGTTTGTGTACAAACATCTGTCGCAAACGGGCAGCGTGTATGAAAACGACAACCTGAAGGTGGATTTGCTGGACTGGGAATATCCCCCTCTAGTATAATTCGCTCCCGCTTCACTGTTGGATCTGGTATTGGCACAGCTGATAACAATGCTTTTGTATACGGATGAAGTGGATTCGTAAATAACTCATCACGCGGTGCCGTTTCTACAATCGTTCCTAAATACATAATTCCTATTTTTGTACATAAATGTTCCACAACACTTAAATCATGTGAAATGAATAAATAAGATAATCCCTTTTTCTCCTGTAACTCACTAAATAAATTAATGATTTGTGCTTGAATAGATACATCTAGTGCTGCCACAGGTTCGTCAGCTACAATGAATTCTGGATTTAATACCATAGCTCTTGCGATAACGATACGCTGACGTTGCCCACCAGAAAACTCATGAGGATACCGGTCAATATGATACGGAGCTAAACCACATAACTCCAATACTTCTATCACCTTTGCACGAACATTTTCTTTCGTCGCTAGTCCGTGAGCCAACATCGGCTCACCAAGTGCTTCTCCAATTCTCATTCTTGGGTTTAATGAACTAAATGGATCTTGAAAAACAAGCTGCATATTAGGGCGATGTTTTCTCAATTCCTCCTTGGATAAGGAATAAACATCGTGCCCTTTAAACTTTACTTCCCCCTCCGTTTTTTGGACGAGACGTAAAATTGTTTTTCCTATCGTTGTTTTTCCACTTCCTGATTCTCCAACGAGACCGAACACTTCACCCTTATTAATAGTAAAACTTACTCCATCAACTGCCTTTACATGTCCAATCGTTCTACTAAATATGCCGCCCTTAATTGGAAAATACGTCTTTAAGTTTTTCACTTCTAATAATGGTTCACTCATTGTTCCGCACGCTCCTCATATAACCAGCAAGCTACTTTATGGTTCTCATCGTGTACATTCAAATTTGGTGCCTCTTCTTTACATATTTCCATACAATGCTCACAACGACCACTAAAATAGCAAAATTCACCTAAGCCAACTAAATTCGGAACTTGCCCTGGAATAGAATATAGTTTATCTATTCGTTTTCCCATTACCGGTTTTGATTTCAACAAACCTTTCGTATACGGATGTTTCGGATTTTGGAATATCTCTAGTACTGGAGCTTCCTCAATAACTTTTCCGCCATACATAACGACAACGTAATCAGCCATTTCTGCTACAACGCCTAAATCATGTGTAATTAATAAAATCGATGTTTTAAATTCCTCTTTTATCTGTCTTAGTAAGTCTAATATTTGAGCTTGAATCGTAACATCAAGAGCAGTTGTCGGTTCATCTGCAATTAATAACTTAGGATTACAACTAAGCGCAACAGCAATCATAATGCGTTGTAACATGCCTCCACTTAGTTCATGTGGATACGAATGCACAATTTCATCCGCACGAGCTATACCAACTTTACGAATTAATTCGATTGCCTTTTTATACGCCTCATTTTTACTAAGTAATTCATGCTCTCTTAACGTTTCTACAATTTGTTCTCCTACAGTGAAGACGGGATTCAGCGATGTCATCGGCTCTTGGAATATCATCGCAATATCATTTCCTCGTAAACTACGAAGCTCTTTCTCTTTCATACCTAAAAGACTTTTTCCTTCATATAAAATGTCTCCACCTACTACACTTCCTGATTCAGCAATAAGTCCCATAATCGATAGCGCCGTTACACTCTTTCCGCAACCCGATTCACCTACAACACAAACTGTTTCACCTTCTCGAACTGCAAAGCTAACATGATTAACAGCCTTTACTGTTCCTTCTTCTGTCTGAAAATGTGTTTGCAAATCTTTCAGCTCTACTACCGCTTTACTCATATTCCCTCACCTACCGTCTCATCTTTGGATCTAACGCATCACGAAGTGCATCACCAAGTAAATTAATTGATACAACTGTTATAAAAATTGCAAAACCGGGCGGAATCCATAACCACGGACGCTTTTGGAAATCGATTAATGAGTTAGCTGCACTAATCATATTTCCCCATGATGGTGTAGGCGGGACGACTCCAAGACCTAAGTAGCTTAGTGCGGATTCCCCTAAAATAGAGCCTGCAACACCTAATGTGGATACAACAATTAAGATCGGTAAAACATTAGGGATTAAATGATATATAATTTTCCGGTAATCTTTTATTCCTAACACATCAGCAGCTTGCATAAATGCTTGCTCCCTGAGTGATAAAATTTGACCTCTTACAAGACGTGCAAGTCCTGGCCAACCTACTAAACTTAAAATAATCATAATGACATAAAGACGATAATCAGATGGTACTTTCCATTCTGATAAAATAGCTCCCATTATAATAAGCAACGGCAATCCCGGCATCGACATTAAAATATCTGCAAGACGCATAATAATATTATCGACAATCCCGCGATAAAAACCTGCAATAGCTCCTAATAAAGCTCCAAGTATAACCGATAAGACCATTGAAGCTAATCCAATTGTTAATGAAATGCGTCCTGCTTGCATAAGTCTCGTTAAAATATCTCTTCCCAATTGATCTGTACCGAGCCAATGTGAAAAACTAGGTGGTTTGTTAATTAAAGCGACTTGTATTTTCCCTGATGCATATGGCGAAAAGAGCGGACCGACAAAACAAAATAAAAACATAAACATTAGTGCATAAAACCCCACGAGTGCCATCTTATTTCTCTTTATTTTTTTAAGAGCCTGTCGCCATGGTGATGATTCATTTCTTCTCTTTTTTTCTTTTTTCTCTGTAATTGCTTTAACAGTTTCCATCTAATCCCCCCTTACTTCAACCGAATACGTGGATCAACAACTGCATATACGATATCAGCGAAAAAGTTTGAAACAATTGTTAAACAAGAAAGAAACATCGTAAATGCCATTAATACTGTATAATCACGAAAATTTAGTGCTTCTAATTGAATATTACCAATCCCTGGCCAGTTAAAAATTTGTTCAATAATAATTGCTCCCGAAAATAAACCTGGTAATTCAAATGCTAATAACGTAATCGCCGGTAATATTGCATTTTTTAACGCATGCTTATAAATAACAGTCTTCTCCTTTAAACCTTTCGCCCGTGCTGTTCGTATGTAATCTTGCCTTACAACCTCTAACATGCTTGTTCTAAAGTAACGAGTTAATGAACCCACACCAAGAAGAGTCAAAATAAATACTGGTAAAACCATATGCTTGGCAACTTCTATTACGTAAGCTAATCCAGTCGAATTACTCCCGACATCAATCATTCCGCCTATCGGTAATAACTTAAAGTCCACCGCGAACACCTTAATTAAAAACAAACCGATAAAGAATGAAGGAAATGACATTGCTGCAAAGACACCAATTGTTACAAGTTTATCGAATAAAGAATGTTGCTTCGTCGCTGAGAATACGCCGATAATAAGTGCAATTAGCCAAATAAAAAACAATGCAATAACAGCTACACTAAAAGAATTCCAAATAAATTTATTTAATAATGACGTTACAGGTTCCTGATATTGAAGCGAAAAACCAAAATCCCCTTGCAATGCATTACCTAACCAATGAAAATAACGCTCAACAATTGGCTTATTTAATCCATATAATTCCCTAAGTTCAGCTGCCCTTTCAGGTGTAATCTTTGGATTTGAATCAATATAGTCTCCTGGAAGAAGCGCAAACAGGAAGAAAATAATAATTGATGTTCCGAACAGTGTAGGAATCATTTGTAACAACCTACGAACGATATATGTTTTCACCCTTTTTCTCTCCAATCTTATGCCTAAAATAGAAGAACATTTTTTCAAAGCGGTACATTACTGACCGAATGAAAAAATGTCTTCTATTTATACATCCTTATCGTTATTTTTCAAATGATAAAACTGGTAAGTTTGCGCTAATACTATTGTATTTTTCAGAGTCAATTCCTTTTATATTCCCGTTATAACCAGTAATTGTTCTACGGTAGTTTAATAGAATTACTGGTGGGTCATCACTTAACTCTTTATATAATTCTTTATAAATAGGTTTACGTTTTTCAATATCAACTGTCTCAATACCTTTTTTAATTAACTCATCTACTTTCGCATTTTTATAACCAAGACTCTTATCATTGACACCAGACAAATATTCACCAGCTGTTTCACTCGGATCACTTGTAATCGGTGTCGAAACAGAAGCTAAATCATAGTCACCTTTATTTACCTTCGAAAGCATAGTATTAAAGTCCATAAATTCTGGATTAAATTCTACACCTATTTCTTTATAATTCTCTTTCGCAATTGGAATTAATAAATCACTATCTTTAGCCGAACTTGGGCCGAAATAAGAAAGCTTTAATTTTTGACCATCTTTTTCACGAACTCCATCCGAACCAACTTTCCATCCTGCTTCATCTAATAATTTTTTCGCTTTTTCTTTGTCGTATTCATATTTATTAACTCCTTCTTCCGTATAAGCCCAAGAAGTTGGATGAATTGGTACATTAGCTACCGTACCGTATCCTTTCAATGCTGTATCAACATATTTTTTACGATCTAATCCGTAAATAAGTGCTTGGCGAACCTTTTTATCCTTTAAGTACGGCTTATTATTATTCATATAAATATAACTAAATGACGCTGCTGTTTCGATTTGGATATTCGCAAATTCTAAACCCTTAGCCTGTTCAAGAATTTCATCACCAGTACCTAGGCCAGTGTAGTCAACCTCACCTGTTTGGAATAATTGAAGCTTCGTATCGCCAGAAGTAATTTTATAAATGAAGTTTGGAATTTTGGGTTTGCCCGCATAATAATTTTCATTTGCTACAAATCGAACTTCTTGCCCCGGGATATACTTTTCAAATTTATATGGACCCGCAGCTATCGGTTTTCCATATAACTCTTTTAAGTAATCTAAACTTGTATTTTGTTTGTAATCTTTTCCGTAATAAGCTTTTGATAATACTGTACCACCTAAAACAAATATAGCTTGTGAATTAACTTTTTCAGTGGTAATTTTAATTGTTTGTGGATCAACAACTTGAATACCTTCAATAGAAGTTGCCTTTCCTTCTTTATATTCTTTACCACCTTTAACCGCATATTGAGAGATATCTATTTCACCTTCATATGCCTTATCATGTAAAAGCGTCAATGTGAACGCTACATCATCTGCTGTTAATGGCGATCCATCGCTAAATTTTAAGTCTTTACGTAAATGGAATGTATATGTTAACTGATCAGAAGAAACGTCCCACTTCTCCGCTAATTCCGGAATTGGTTTCCCTTGTTTATCCGTTGATACAAGAGATGCAAAAATCACTGAAGTCACGTTTCCATCCCAACCATTTTGTTGGAAATATGGTAAAAATACGCCGCCAGGTTTACTAATACCAACTACTAGCGTATCTTTTCTATTCTTCGCTTTATCTGGTACTTTCGTTTTATCTGTCGCAGCGATCTTTTCAATTTTTATATTTTTTAAATCTTGTTGTTTAACCGGTTCTGTAGAAGCCGTATCTTCCTGTCCCCCACAAGCAGATAGCACAAGCGAACTACTCATTAATACCGAAAATACACCAGCCCATTTTTTCGTCTTTTTCTTCATTGTCCCCACCCTAACTTTTTTTTAATAATTACACCTTATGAACTGCTTGCCCTATGTATGCCTCCCACAGCAACATTTATAGCCAATCGGAAAAGTCGGTTTTAATCGTAAAAAAATAGATGTTTTTGAGGGGTAACAATCTTATTCCGACTTTTCCGGTAGACTTTATGGTTAATAGCTTATAACTTTCAATATATTTTGTCAATTCTTTCTAAATAAATATTTTTATGGTTTTTTTCAAAAATATTGTTTATTTAATTTAGGAAACTACATATCGTTGTAGTTATCTTCACTCAACCCCTACTATAGCTTTTTTTATAAGTCCCTTTTCGTTTTCAATATGTATCGTTTCTAATGTTTTTTAGTTTATGCATCCACATTTTATATTAAAAAACATAAAACTACTTCTATTCCTTCAGCATGAAACATAGAATACTAATAATCAATTACCAAAAAGGGGGCGAAAACATGGACAACCTATTCCAATATGTCCTGCACTACGTATTATTAACAATTATGATAGTCGGGGCGCTATTACTATTCCCTTTCTTCCCAAAATTCGTCCTCTTTTTAGCTTTTTTTATTATGCTCGGGACCGCTATTATCATTTCAACAAAAGAAGATACCACACAAAAAGAAAGCAGAGTTCAGCGCGTAAAGCTGTGACTCTGCTTTCTTTTTTATTTTCAATCTCAGATTTCCATCATACATACTTATGTCTCGGGAAATAATTAGCCTTTACTTTCGTAATTAATCCTATCGAAAATCTACTAATAACATATATATTTTGCCTCACCATTGCATATGTTTCACAACCTATGCAAGATGCGTAACAAAGATTTACCCAAGTTACTGTTTCACGTGAAACACACTTTTTCATTTATCTCTTACAGTAAAATATAGTTATAAAAAAAAAGAAAGCTAATCCCTTCAGCAAAACTGAAAGGAATTAGCTTTCTTTTTTTTACCCCACAATATTATCTAACTCATTATATAACTCCGCTCGTAACAACTCTTTTTTCGTTTTTTCTTCATACAATTGTTCAAGCATTTCAACATCAGCTACATGTTCCATTTTACATTCAAGTGCATATATATCTTCTTCTACACGCATTAACTCGGTTTCAATCCCCTCAATATTCCTAGCTTCTTTCTTTTTTACAGGGACTGTTTCAATACTTTTTCTCCCTTGAGGTTTCTGCTTTATTACTTGCTTCTCAATCCTTTCCTCCCACTTTTGACGAGCCCATGCATAGTTCCCTGCAAACTCAAATAATTTGCGTTCATCAATCCAATACGTCTTTTCAAATAACTTATTTAAAAAATAACGATCATGTGAAACAGCTAAAATCGTTCCATTATATTGCTCAAGAGCTTCCTCTAAAACTTCCCTTGATTCAATATCAAGATGGTTTGTCGGCTCATCTAAAATTAAAAAATTGATGTCTTGATACATAAGTTGCGCCAGTCTTAGCCTCATTTTTTCTCCACCGCTCAGTTGCGTTACATTCTTAAACACAGCTGGACCATAAAATAAAAACTTAGCTAATATATGTCTTGCTTCTCCCTCTGTTACAGCTACATACTCTCTGAAAGCTTCCAATACATTACTCTTCATATTTCCGTACGCATGCTGCGATAAATAACCAATTTTGACACTACTACCCATCCGAATTTCACCAGCATCTGGCTCTATTTCTTCTAATAGTAATTTTAGTAGCGTAGTCTTCCCTGTGCCATTACGACCAACGATAGCCGCACGCTCCTGAAAACGAACATGTAAATTCGCTTGTTCAAATAAAGGTTTGTCAGAAAAAACTTTACTCACTTCTTTCATTACAACAACATCTTTCCCGCTTCTCTCTTGCCCTTCAAACTGAAGTCCCATCTGTTTTCGTTCTAAAATCGGTCTCTTTAACTTCTCCATACGTTCTAACGCACGTTCCATATTTCTCGCTCTCTTATGGAGTCCTTCATTCGGCGGATTCGCTTGATTTGCCCATTCACGTAGACGCTTAATTGCTTCTTTCATTTTCTTTATTTTCTTTTGCTGTTCTTGATAAGCCTGAAACTCATGAAGCAACCTTTCTTCCTTCTCCTCAACAAACTGAGAATAATTCGTATGATACACGTGAATTTCTCCATCTTCTAAATCAAAAACTTTCGTTACAACTTCATCAAGGAAATAGCGATCATGTGAAATAACCATAACTGTTCCGGTGTATTCTTTTAAAAATTGCTCTAACCATTCGACTGCAAATAAATCCAAATGATTTGTCGGTTCATCTAATAGAAGTAAATCTGGTTTCTGCAATAGCATATACGCAAGGCTTACCTTCGTCTGTTCTCCTCCGCTTAATTCTAGAAATGATCGGAGGAATAGTTCCGTCACTTGTAGACCATTTGCTACCTTCATAATATTTGCCTCTATTTCATAACCACCAAGAAACGTAAATTTTTCTTGAATTACACCGTACCTCTCCATCAGTTTTTGCAAAGCAGACGCTTCCCGTTCCTCCGTCATATTTTTTTCTAAAACACGCATTTCTTTTTCTAATTCCTTTTCTACTTTAAAGGCGGAACCCAATACATCGTATACAGTCATGCCCTCATCAAACTTTGGAATTTGTGCGACATGACCAATACGTGTACCTTTCTTCATATGAACGGCTCCTGCATCCACATTCTCCATTCCTGTTAGAAGACCAAAGATTGTTGTCTTCCCACTACCGTTACGGCCAACTAAACCAACACGTTCACCATTCTTTATTTCAAGCGATATATTTTCAAATATGATGTTTCCACCAAAAGATTTCGTTACATTATTTACACTACAAATTGTCATTTTCCGTACTCCTTTCAATATAAAAAAATCATGGGAAAGAAACATTCCCCATGATTTTCGACATAGAAAAAGGAAGCCAAATAGCTCCCTTTTCACACGTTTATTAAAAATGGGTGAAGAGATTTCTATCGTTCAATAGCTACTATGCAATTGTTAAAAAAGGGCAGACGTATCCCGTTAACAATTACATCATGAAAAATCGCACGACAAAAATAGATAAAATCTAAAAATTTGGCACGCGCAGCTAAAGAACGTTTCATCTCATTCACCCCTTTCGTACGGAATTTAATACTTACTTCTTTATTATACTTCCCTATTTTATGTTTGAATAGTCATTTTTCTGAAAATAATGAAGATAGACTAAACATTTCAATAAGTGACATCAAATCTTACAAAACTGTTATGTTCACGTAATGGAAAGCGATAGTACGAAAAGATGCCTCCCTATACAATAAAGATGTAAACAAGAGAGACAAACAAAAGGAGGAAACAATCATGATGAAAGAAATCGTAAAAGCAATCTTTGAGGTATTAGTGAACGGACAAGCAGTTGTAAAAGAACTAAATGAACTATAAAAAGGAGTGAAGAAATATGATGAACATGGTGAAAATGATCTTACACGCTTTAGTCGATGCAAAGGCAGTTAGCCAAGAATTAAACCAACAATAAAAAGGGGTATATGAATATGAAGAAAGCCATTATTATAATCACAAGTACAGCAATCGCCTTATACACAATAAAAAATAGAAAAACGAAACATAGTGAAAATACTCTATATTATCCATACACATTATTAAAGAAAAAATAAAAGACAAGATACCCTATCGTAATGAGGATATCTTGTCTTTTATTTTTCCCTATTCACTTTAAAGGATTTCCTTCTCCTTTCCCCGAATGTATTAAGCGGGATTTTCACACATATTTTAAAGGGGTATATACAAATGGATACACAACAACTATATTTTTTAAACGATATCGGTAAACAAAAACCAGAAAGCATTCGGAACAGAAGCGCTGCATGTCCATTTTGCGATAGAGAAAATTTAACGGATATTTTAGAAACTGAGGGCTCAATTATTTGGTTGAAAAATAAATTCCCTACATTAAAAGATACATTTCAAACCGTGTTAATCGAAACGGATAATTGTGAAGATCATATCGCAACATATACAGAAGAGCATATGCGAAAACTAATTCATTTCTCTATTCAACATTGGTTAAAGTTACAGGAAAACGAAGACTTTTCATCTGTAATTTTATACAAAAATCATGGTCCATTTTCAGGCGGAAGTTTGCATCATGCACACATGCAAATTATCGGAATGAAACATGTAGACTATCTCGAGAATATTGAAGAGGAAAATTTCCAAGGGATAATTGTTCAAAAAAATGAATGTATTGAACTCAATATTTCAGAGCGTCCTATTATCGGTTTTACTGAATTCAATATAATCATTGATGATATTGCATGTATAGATGAAATGGCAAATTACATTCAGCAAACTGTACGTTACATACTGACAGATTTCCATAAAGGGTGTAGCAGTTATAACTTATTCTTCTATCACTTAAACGGAAAAATTATTTGTAAAGTTGTTCCTAGGTTTGTCGTTTCACCGTTGTATGTAGGATATAAAATACCACAAGTTTCTACAAAACTAGAAGAAGTGAACATACAACTAGCGCAGTACTTCACAAGGCAGGAAGACAAAAATATCCATAAAAAAATAGAGTAGGTATCGAAAACCTACTCTTTTAGTACACCTTTATTTCGATAGTATACGTTCTCTAATCCAACGTTATACTTCATATTATTATCCGTCCACTCTGGTCCTAAATTCCCTGGCCATCCCGATGTATTCGCTACATATTTCAATAATGCAAAATCAGTCAAACCTCTTTGCACCCCGCGCTTATATCCCTTCACCAAATGCGGCATTGCAATTTGTGCATTTGTACGTGGGTCTTTCAACTCTTCATCAGTTAAATGATCTGGCGCAAGTCCACCACCACGGTGCAATTGAAACAATCCGAATGAAGTTCCGTTGTCTCCAATACTTCTTGGATTCAATCGACTTTCATGTTCGGCAATTGTAAGAGGTATCCATTCTGGAAGATTTACTTTCTTTGCTTCCTCTATAATAATTTGTTTCATCTGTTTTGCTTCTTCTGAATCAACATAGCTTGTCTCTTTCACTAGCTTATCCATTCCTTCAGACTTTCCTTGGAAATATAAATACACCCCAAGAACGACTAAAAATCCTACAAAGAATTTCTTCACTACCTCTACCTCTTTCTCCGCTGAAATTTGTCCCCTTTCAGCCTTCCCTTTACAATTACCTATGTTCTATCATTCTCTTACTCTTTTATCATAGCAAATAACTATACATATTATCATCATGCTTTAGGCCTATTTTGTGAAAAAACATTTGGTAAATACGTGCAAAAATGTAACTTTCATAGACTATAACTTATTTTTTGTATATAATTGTAAATTGAATTCTAAATATAAACTAGGAGAATAATAATATGAAAAAATGGCTATTACTCTTATTCAGTTTACTACTATTAATTCCTGTCCCTATTTCCGCACAAAAAACCGAAAAGTCGAAAGTCCTTATTTTATACAGTTCAAATGATGATCAAATTACAAGTGATATCCAAATACTTAATACACAAGTAGGACATTTCACTAATGATATAACAATTAAAAATATAAAACAGTTATCTGAAGTAACTGATAAATCTTCGTATACACACGTTATTTACATGGGTGAAAAACAAGAAAAACTTTCTACTGAAGCAAAAGAATTTCTAGAAAGCTTCCCCGGACCACTACTAATTTTAGGTCAAAACATAGAACAGTTATCTAATCGTTTTTCGTTCATCACACTTAAAAACGAAGATATAAACTCTGATAAAATTGAATATCCAACACGTAAGCTAAAGAATACATTAGAGGAAGAGAGATCAATTAAACAACTTGATACAAATGGAACAATTCTTGCCCATGCCTTAAGAGACAATAATACTTATCCATTAATTGTACAGCAAAACAATTCGTATTACGTTGCAACTTCCAACCTCTTTGATTGGATATCTTATTATATTGGCGAAAGCTTATTTTCTTATTTTCAACAAAAACCTGAAACTAATAAAAAATTAGCCTATTTACGCCTTGAGGATGTTCACCCAGCTGCAGATATAAATCAATTACAGGATATTGCCGACTTATTAAAGAAGAAAAAGATTCCTTACATGATAACTGTTATTCCTGTATATACAGATCCAAATACAGGTAAAACACTACATTTAAAAGATAAACCCGAACTAGTCGATCTTTTACGCTCTATGCAAGATGATGGCGCAGCAATTATTATGCATGGTTATACTCACCAATTTTATGACAGTGAAACTGGTGAAGGGTTTGAATTTTGGGACGTAAAAACTGATCAACCCATTCGTCAACCGAAGCATGAAAAGCCAAAAACAAAAGATAATTTCCCAAATATAGAGGCATATAACCAATATGTAAAAAAAGGTGAAGCATTTGAAGAAAAATATACGACAGATCATATTGAAAAAGGTATCCAAGAACTTGTAGATGCTAAACTATATCCTGTCGCATTTGAAGCACCTCATTACACAATGTCTCAAAAAGGTTATGAAATTTTATCAAAGTACTTTTCAACTTATGTAGGTCAGCTGCAGTTAAGTGATACAACTTGGAAATCCATGCACTCTCCAGCGTATAGAAGTACACCATCATTTCTACATGGAATGAAATTAATGCCTGAAACAGTTGGATTTATTGAAGAAGATAAACCACGAGCTATTGCCCAAATGAAAGAGCGTGCTTTATCTGTTGCTAAATTATCCGATGGAGTTATTGGTGCATTCTATCATCCTTACTTAGGTGTGAAACCATTAAAAGAAGTATTAAAAGATCTAGAGAGTATTCCAAACATAGAGTGGATTGATTTACAAAAAGAAACGAATGAAGTAAAAATGAAAGATATTCATATTACTACTAATAAAGACGGTATCCACGTTGAAAAACCAACTAGTGCAAATGACGTAATTGATTATATAAAACAATATGGATTCTTCCTTATACTTGGGTTCGTTATCATTGTCTTTCTATTATTATTAAGACGTGCGAAAAAATTAGAATCCTAATAAAAAACACTAAGCGAGCTGCTTGGTGTTTTTTAGGATTCAGTCAATCGATAAAAGCGAACTGTATTCTTATATATTTGTTCTGCAACTTTCTCTACTGGAATTTTTTTTATTACACTAACTTCTTCTAATACATCTTTAATCATACAAGGGTGTGTTATAGTATTCTCTTGAAATTCCCACGGTCCATCCGTTTCTACCATCATATATTCCAGTGGATAATACGAAACGATCTTTCTAATTTTCTCCTTATGTAAAACATCTGGTGTGATAGAAATATAATAACCATTCCTCACCATCCGTCCCATTGTCGCTTCATTTCCTTTAAACCAATGGAAGTGTGCACGTGAAATTTTATATTCTTCAAGTAAATCACATACAATATCAGCATCTTCATAAACTGCGTGTAATACAATGGGCAAATCATATTCACTAGCTAGTTCTATAAATCGTCTCAATATCGCCACGTATGAATCTATAGTAACCCCTTCATCTTCTTTCGTTAAATAATACGGCAAGCCCACTTCACCAATCGCAATGACTTCCTCAGCATGAGCTTCAATTAATTTGAATATGCGCTCACATTCTTCTTTATGAATCGGTTGCTCCGGATGAAATCCTATTGCTGGGTGTATGAAAGGGAATTTCTTTCCTAAAGATAAAGTTTCCTTACATGATTGATAATTCATAGATACCGCAATAAGCCCCTTTACCTCTTTACTATTTTCCAAATCTTTAAGTAATCTACTTTTCTCTTCATCCTTATATTGATCAACATGTATATGGCTATCAATCCACTTCATCTTTATTCCTCCATAAAAAAAACAAGAAAGGAACCCCCTTCTTGTTTTATCATCTATATTATTTAACAATTAAGTTTGTTATGATATCAAATAATCCAATACATACTACGGCAACAGTAAAGTAGCTACAGAAATCTTTAATTGGAAACCTCACTACTTCTTCTTTACGCATCCCATTTTTCTCCCTTCTTACTAAATCCCTAATTATTTTCATCTATTTGTATCTATTATGCAAAAAATATGACAAATTTACTATCGAATTAACTTACGTAAACCTTACAATGTTGTAAGGTTTATAAAAAGAGCCCCATCTACATACAGATGAGGGTTATTAAAAAGTAGTTGGTTTTTCATTCTTCCTTACATTACAAACAGAAAGTAATACATTAGACTTTCTACTTATACTATATTAAATTTACTATCTTTTAACTATCGAATTACATTACAGAAGGCTTACATGTTTGTAAGCTATGCGTAATGTAATTCGATAGTTTTCCATATCTATATTTCGTACAATACAGTTAGAAAGTAAGCCAAATAAGAAGAACGCTCATATAACCAAATTACATTGCTAGTAGCTACTCTTCTTATACCTTTCACTCATACTACTACAATGTACCCCCTTCCCCTTTATATAATAAAAAAAGCCTTAGCCCATATGGACTAAGGCTTTTTTATGAACCTAAAAATACCCCTACCTAGTATTTTGATTTTCGACAAAAAATAGGCAGGGGTATATTCCGCTATCTCATCGCTAAAAGTTTACTCTTCGCATTAATAGGAATATTTACAGCTTCAATTTCTTCAATTGACTCGCCGTATCGTCCTTTTGCGTACACTTTTAATGCTTCATCTCTCTTTAACATATGCTTAACAGTCTTCTTTATTTTTTGTTCTCTTCCACGTTCGTCAAATGCAATAAATTCATATTCATACCACTCATCACCAACATGCTGACCAATTGTATTCACAACCGTATAGTATTCTTTCGTCTTATAAAGCGGATTATATTTATCAATAACTGGTCCAAGTTTCGTAGGCAGTAACATTACTACTATCACTAGCATCGCTATTATAGTAGTGATCATTTTTTTCTTCACAATAAACATTCCTCCTCTGCAGGATATATATACATCCATTTTAAAAAGAAGCAATAAAATCTACTATTGAATCTCATTACATTACACTTACATTTTTGTAAGAATAAAAAAAGGTGAACGATTTTACTCGTTCACCTTTTAGCTCGCTTTAAAGCCCCCACCAAGCACATCACGCACATCATGAATAACAACGAAAGCATCTTCATCTACTCGGCTAATAACTTGCTTTAACTTAACAAGCTCTTGTTTATTAATAACAACATATAAAACTTCTTTATTTTTTCCAGTATATCCGCCGCGTCCTTCTAATACAGTGACACCGCGTGTCATGTTTTTCGTAATAGCCTCACGTATTAAATCTGGTTGATTTGAAATGATTGTAACAGCCGTTTTTGTATCCATTCCTTCTACAATGAAATCAATCACTTTCGCACCGATGAATACTGCAACAAGTGTGTACATCGCTTTTTCTTGTCCTATTATAAATACAGAACCAGCAATTACAACGATATCAATAATAAGTACGCCTTTACCAACGCTCCACCCTAAATATTGATTTGCTAACTGTGCTAAAATTGCCGATCCTCCTGATGTACCTCCAGCTTTGAACATACAGCCTAATCCGATACCTACAAACAAACCAGCAAATAAAGCTGCTAATAGCGTATCACTATTTACATGATACTCAATATGTTCTGTAACATATAAAAACAAGGATGTTTCTACAATTCCTAAAATCGTATAAACCATCGTTTTTTTATCAAAAAACTTATAACCAACAGCTAGTAAAACTGCATTTATAGCAAAGTTCACAATCCCTGGTGACCAATCAAATAAGTAGTACGTAACAACCGTTAAACCAATAATTCCACCTTCCGATAAACGGTTTGGAATTGCAAAGTAATTAATACCAATTGCGAATAATAATGAACCAATTGTAATTAGTGTTATTTCCTTTATACGTTGATTAACCATAATTCATACCCTCCCCCATTTGACATTGTATCACTATCTCCTAGAGGTTTAGAAGTGGTTTTTATTCCGCATTTTACCTCTTAAAGATCGAGATATTATGTTTAAACAAAGGGTTGATTAATTATTCATATTTTCTCTAACTGCACGAACAAATCGCTCCACATTCCCTTTCTGAAGATACCTAGCTCTAACCCTTTCATGATTACAAGTAAATTCAAAATATGGACAGAGATCTATGTCATCTATATGCAAATACGGATACTCTTCAAATATTGCAGGGTAGCCCGAAAATTTCCCGTAAAAAAGGAGACGTCTAGTAGTAGCAGCGAAAATCCCATGCCGGTAAGCTACGGTAAAATCATCCTTCTCAAATATCCCTACCACAACAGCTAAAATCTTTTCGTCATCCTCTACATATTTTTTCATACTCGATAAAAGTTCATTCATGCATATTCCTCCAAATTCTATTCATTGTTTTAACACTTGAAAAGAATCCATGGATTATTACAGACCGGTTTAACTCTTTTATAAAGTATGAAACGCGTTTCCTGTCAAAGACATTTCAAAAAATAATCCGTTATGCGATTATACACATAACGGATTAAGACTAAACTGTAGAGCGTTCCACAAGTTCATACGGAATCTCCACCTTTTCTTGTTTATAACTCTCGTTGCTCACTTGCCTATAAAACATTTCAAAAGCGTTTTTGCCTATCTCCTTTAAATTTTGATCAATCGTTGTCAACTGTAACACTTGTGAAATAGGTTGATTATCAAAACCAATAATCGCCAAATCCTCAGGAACTTGAATACCTAACTTTTCAACTTCTGTCATAATCCCAATCGCAACTTCATCTCCTGCTACTATTAACGCTTCTGGGAGGACCTGCATCTCCTTTAACTTATGAGCCGCTCTCACACCATCTTCTAATGTAAAACATTCTGTAAAAATCCACTCTTCATTAACTTCTTCATCTATGGATTGTAATTGATGTTTATAAACATCAAAACGTTTTTGACTACTCGGCCCTAACTTCCTTCCCGTACAATAACCAATTTTTTTATAACCTTTTTCAATAAGATAATTCATTCCTAACTGAAAGGCTGCCGAATGATTTGTATATACACTTGAGATATTTGAAATATCATTATCTTCACAAGCAATTATTGTGCCGTAAGAAGCATACGGTTCTATCGTTTCCCAATCATTCGCACGCGAGCAAATAATAAGGCCGTCCAATTGTTTTGTTTTTAGCATATGTAAACTTTTCATTTCTTCTTTTTTATTGTAATTCGTTTGGCAAAGTAACACCCTGTAATTATGAGCTAACGCCACCTCCATCATTCCACCTACCATCGCATCAAAACACGGATGATTAATGTAAGGTAAAATTACACCAACAATATTCGTCTTCCCTTTGGATAAATGAACAGCGTTTGCGTTTTGTGAGTAATTCAACTTCTCAACTATCTCAATAACCGCTTTCCTTTTTTCTTCACTTACATATGGGTGATCATTTAGCACCCTCGAAACGGTCGTAACTGAAACTCCGGCCATCTTTGCGATATCTTTAATATTAGCCATACACTCACCTCTCCTTTTAACTTAATGAATTCCATGAACATATGTCAAATCTTCTCATCATTACACTTTCATTCGTTTTTCTTACAAAAGTGTAATTTTCCTGTAAGCTAATTCGATAGTGACTCTTCCCAATATCTTATACAATTAAGTCAGAAACAGGGCAACAACTATTCGAAAAGGAGCGGATCAATATGATGAACAAAATGAAGAACAACAAATTTACGAATACAATGGGCATGGTATTGTCCGCTCTTATCGATGCAAAATCTGTTGCTTCTACATTAAACAAGTAAGGAGAGTGTATTATGAATAACATCACTTTTAACAAATTAGATTTTTTAGGACTAGCTAGCGGCTCTCTTCTTCTTACTGCTTTTATTTACGCTGCTACGCTTATATAAACTTTGTGTCCCCTTTCCCCTTTATATATAGAAAAAGACGACCGTCTATGCCCGGTCGTCTTTTTTACTTTTGTTTCGATTGCAAAGTTTCCTTTAGTTCTTCAAATTTTTCGTTTAATTGATCCGTCATCATTTTCATAGCCGTTTTTCGATCTATTTGTTCTCCGGCATCAATTTGAATCGGATCTCCAAAAACTAATTGCGCTTTTTTTCCTTTTATTAATTCTTTTACACTTGATGGACCAATATAAGCTGCCGGCACTAATGGAACGTTAGAACGCAGTGCAATCGTAACAGCCCCCGCTTTTAATGAAACGTCTTCTGTTGATCTCGTTCCACTTGGGAAAATCCCTACTACTTTTCCCTCTTTTAATAAACGCGATGGAATTTTTAATGTGCTCGGCCCTGGATTCGCACGATCTACCGGAAATGCATTTACATTTTTAAAGAACCAGTTTTTGAATTTCCCTTCAAATAATTCTTTTTTGGCCATGTAATGAATTTGGGTTGGATACATCCCAGTTGCTAACATTAAAACGTCCATAAAACTCGTATGTGTACACGCAACAACGTAAGGGCCGCCTTCTGGTAATTTCTCTCTCCCTTGTACTTCTACTTTCCCAGCCATTTTAAATATATATTTCAACGAAAATGTAATTGGTTTATACATTTGTTTCGTTCCTTTCTAAATATCCGAAGTATAATCATTTTCTTACAATGATTATAACACTAAGTTTTAGGAGTTGGTAATAAAAATAAGTATTTATTGTTAAATTTCAATTCTTACAAAAGTGTAATTTTCTTGTAAGCTAATTCGATAGTGACTCTCCCCAATATCTTATACAATTAATTCAGAAACAGGGCAACCATTTGAAAGGGAGCGGATCGATATGATGAACAAAATGAAGAACAACAAATTTACGAATACAATGGGCATGGTATTGTCCGCTCTTATCGATGCAAAATCTGTTGCTTCTACATTAAACAAGTAAGGAGAATATATTATGCAAAACATCACCTTTAACAAATTAGATTTTTTAGGACTAGCTAGCGGCTCTCTTCTTCTTACTGCTTTTATTTACGCTGCTACGCTTATATAAACTTTGTGTCCCCTTTCCCCTTTATATATAGAAAAAGACGACCGTCTATGTCCGGTCGTCTTTTTAAATTTTTCTTTCTTTTAACTCTTTTAAAAGCTGTATCAGTTCAGCTTGTTGTTTTACCTTCTTACGACCATTTCGATTAATTGCTGCAAGCTCGCACGCAACTCCGACGGCGAAGAAAAACAATAAACTTTCTAACATGTTAAATCCTCCAATTGCCTATTAAACCGCTTGGCGTAATTGCTCTTCTTGTAAAACTTGCTTATTTATATTTTCTTCTTTTCTCTGACAAACGTTATTGCGAATAAGTGCTGCAATAACAAGTAAAGTTCCTACAATATCAAACATTGTTATTTGATACCCTTGTATCATCATAATAATCAAAGTCGTAATGGGTACAAAATTAATAAATAAAATGCCGTTAATCGATGATAAGATTTTCACACCGTAATTCCAAGCGAGTAGCGCTATGATTCCTGGTAATGTCATCATAAATAACAAATCATACTTCACGATAGAAATCGTTCCCATATTTGGGACTGGAACATACCCAAGCACCGTAATCATTACAGTTATAATTCCTGTGACAGTCGTACCAAATACACACGTCAATGTAGAATAGCGTAATGTTGACCAATCGCTACACGTTTGACCACCCATCGTATAAATAACCCAACCTACAACACCAATAAATATAAACGCTAGTGAAAACATGTTATCTTTCAATGTTAAAAAGAAACTCATATCACCTTTCGTAATAACAAACACAGCTCCTACAAAAGCGATAATCATGCTCGTTATCATATATTTTTTCGGTTTTATATGCTTATATCCCCATAAAGTACAAATGGAAATCATCGGCATGAGTGCTTCCATAATGGAGGCTACCATTACACCTGATTTTCCCATTAACATTTGACCTAAAAATATGAGTACATTATATACAGTAAACGCCATCGTTCCAAAAAAGACGAGTAACTTTCCCCTTCCTTCTAAACGAAATGCCTGTTTTCCTTCTTTCATTAACAATAATATAATCAGTACTATCGCCACTGCTCCATAACGAATAAGTGAAAAATAAAATGGATCTATGTATTCTAGCGCATGATCAGCAACCGGAAACATCGCTCCCCATGACATACTTGCAATTAAACATGCCAAAGCTCCTATTACTATTTGACCTCTTCTCACCATAATCCCCCGCTTCTTTCTATTTGCACAAAGAGAATTGTAAAAGAAAAAACATATCACGTAAAACGATTCAAAATGATGTTAACTATCATTTATAATGATAGTTAACATCAAGGGGGAGCATACAATGGAATTACGAGACTTACAAATCTTCCAAAGCGTTGCCGATCGCGGTAGTGTAAGCGGCGCAGCAAAGGAATTAAATTATGTACAATCAAATGTAACCGCACGTATTAAACAATTAGAAAACGAGCTAAAAACACCGCTCTTTTACCGTCATAAACGAGGCATGACTTTAACAGCTGAAGGAAGAAAAATGCTCGTTTATGTTAATAAAATTTTGCAAGATGTTGAGGAGCTAAAACAAGTTTTTCTAGATAGTGAAACACCATCTGGTATATTAAAAATCGGTACAGTCGAAACAGTAAGTACATTGCCTACCATTTTGTCTTCTTACTATAAAAGCTATCCAAACGTTGATTTATCATTACAAGCTGGTCTAACTGAAGAACTTATTAGAGAAGTCCTTGACCATCAATTAGATGGCGCCTTTATATCAGGTCCTATTAAGCATCCACTAATTGAACAATACGATGTTAGTACAGAAAAATTAATGCTCGTGACACAAAATAAAGCTTTTCATATAGAAGAATTTACTACGACGCCCTTACTTGTTTTTAATCAAGGGTGTGGATACCGTTCCAAACTAGAACGATGGCTTAAAGATGAAGGTTTGCTACCAAAAAGAATTATGGAATTTAACATATTAGAAACAATATTAAATAGTGTAGCACTCGGTCTTGGGATTACACTCGTGCCCCAGTCCGCGGTACAACATCTTTCTACAGCAGGTAAAGTACACTGTCATCCGATTCCTGAGAAATACGGTAGTATTTCAACTGTTTTCATACGCCGCAAAGATAGCTACATGACCAATTCAATGCGTAGCTTTTTAAAAACAATTGAAGAGCATCATCACATCAATATGCTTTAAAAGACATTCTTACACGAATGTCTTTTTTTCTTACAAAAGTGTAAGTCTCCCGTAAGATAATTCGTTAGTTGTAGTTCATCATTTTCCCTATAATTAAGACATAAAGCAGGGCAACAACAATTCGAAAAGGAGCGGATACGCATGATGAACAAAATGAAATCAAACAATTTTTTTAACACAATGGGCATGGTGCTATCCGCACTTGTCGATGCAAAAGCAGTTGCAACTACATTAAACAAATAAGGAGAGATTATAATGAACAACATTACTTTCAACAAATCAGACTTTATCGGACTTGCAAGTGGAGCGACTCTTCTTACAGCTTTCATTTACACACTTGCTCAAAGTCTTATTTAACAATTCGTTTCCCCAAACCCCTTTATATATAGAAAAAGCTGCTCGTCTTATAGACAAGCAGCTTTTTAGTTTGTTTCATATATAATTTGGCCTGTTTTCATAATATCGTATCCGCCAATCGCTTTTAACTCATTATGAAATTCTTCCGATTGCAGAATGTCTTTCATAACTTCAATAAGTTCTTCATTGTCTTTATTCTTCAAAATTACTAAATCATACTGTTCTTTCATTATCGGAATAAAGTCTACATTTACAATTTGCGAAACCTTTTCCGACCCTACCCCAACATCAGCTTTTCCGTTCGCAACTTGCGTGGCAACACCAAGATGACTCGATTCTTCCCATTCATATCCACTAATATGTTCTTTATTTAACTTTTGAATTCGTAATTGTTCATCCACTAGCACCCTAATACCAGAGCCTTTTTCTCGATTTACAAATTTTATAGAGGACCCGGATATGTCAGCCCATGTCTTTATTTTCTTTGGGTTTCCTTTTTGAACATAAAACCCCACATTTCTTGCCAATAAATTGATCATAATACATGGTTGTCCAACTAAAATACGTTTTACGTAAGGAACATTATATGTACCCGTTTCACCATCAAATAAGTGTAAACTAACTACACTTCCTTCTCCTTGGTACATCTTCACTAAACTTGTTAAACTACCTTGATACGCTCTTAATACATTAGAATTTAGCAATCGATTTTCTATACGTTTTGCCAACATATCTAACGTTAGTTCTTGCCCGCTAATGATGCATGTATTCAAGATACTACCATCGTCATTCTTTACAGAAGTAACTTGTATCTTTCCTGTTTTCATTTGCTTTATATATTGTTCTAAATCCGCTGTATCAATGCGCATCTGTCTACCAACTCTATAAGAAGGAAGTTCTCCTTTTTTAATTAAGTCGTATACAGTTAGTTTTGATACTTTTAATCGCTTCGCTACTTCTTCCGTTGTGTAGGAATGATGATCCATAGACGATTCCTCACTTTCTTCCTTCATTGTAACAAAGAAAAGAATATTTCTCCTATTTTTTAAAAACAACCATATTGTTCAAATTATATTCAATTATAACTAATTATAATTAATTATATTTAGTTATAATTAATTATGTCAAAACGAAAGGGGATTTTTTTATGAACAAATTCACATTACGATCTATTGGGGCACTTATACTTTCTTTCCTTCTTATATTTAGTGCTGCTTGTACAAGCGGGGAAAAGAAAGAGAAGTCAGTTGCTAAAGAGGGAAAAACAGTCGAACTGACTATATCAGCTGCTACAAGCTTACAAGATGCATTAAAAGAAATTGAAAAACAATATAAAGAGAAAAAGCCTAATATTAAACTTTCTTTTAACTTCGGTGCTTCTGGTGCACTTCAACAACAAATCGAACAAGGTGCGCCTGCTGATTTATTCTTCTCTGCAGCAGAAGATAAATTCCAAACACTTGTTAAAAAAGGATTCATTAATGAAAAAGAAGGAAAAAACCTTCTTGGAAATGAACTAGTTCTAGTCGTCCCAAAAGATAGCTCTCTTACAAAAATTCAAGATTTAAAAGGTGAGAAAATCAAAAAAATCGCACTTGGTACACCTGAATCTGTACCCGCTGGGAAATATGCAAAGGCTTCTCTCACACATGAAAATCTTTGGAATGACATTCAAAATAAAATCGTATTTACAAAAGATGTTCGCCAAGTGTTAACATATGTAGAAACAGGTAATGTCGATGCTGGTATTGTATACAAAACAGATGCTCTCATTTCAGACAAAGTAAAAATTGGCGAGACGGCAGCAGCTACTTCTCATGAGCCAATCCACTATCCTTTAGGCGTTATAAAAGAATCGAAGCATAAGAAAGAGGCGACTTTATTTTATGAATATTTGCAGTCAACAGATGCACAATCTATCTTTAAGAAATATGGATTTACAGTCCTATCATAATTGCCATGAACTTTGATGATATTTTGTCACCTGTCTTTTTATCTTTACGAGTAGCTGCATACGCCACCATTATCGTCACAATTTTAGGAACGATTATCGGTCGGTCACTAGCACGCTCCTCATGGAGATATAAAGTAATACTAGAAACTATTTTCTTATTACCAATGGTACTTCCGCCAACTGTAATCGGCTTTTTTCTCATTATTATTTTTGGAAATAACAGCCCCATTGGAAAGTGGATAGAATCGTTATTTCAGCAGTCCATTATGTTCACATCTACTGCTGCTATCATTGCTTCTACAGTTGTCGCATTTCCGCTCATGTATCAATCAGCAAAAACAGGATTTTCGATCGCAAATGTACAAATTGAAGAGGGCGCTCGCGATCTCGGCGCCAGTGAATATCAAGTTTTTCTACACGTTACACTACCGCTTGCATTTCCTGCATTACTAAGCGGTATGATCTTAAGCTTTGTTCGTGCACTAGGAGAATTTGGTGCTACACTCATGTTTGCTGGGAATATTCCTGGCAAAACACAGACAATCCCAACAGCAATTTATATGGCCATTGATGCAAGTAATATGCAACTCGCTTGGACACTTGTAATTATCACTATCAGTATGTCACTCATATTTCTCCTATGTATTCAGCTCATTAATAAAAGAATTACTAATTCTTAAAGCAGCTTTCGACAAAAGCTGCTTTTTTATTTCTTAGGAAATAAAAAATACTATATAAAGTGACTGAATTTTACCTTTTATTTAAATATACATTCTATTTGAATTTACTTTCTAAAATAGGCAATTTCCTGTTATTATATGGAGGTGTTTGAAAAAATGAAGAAATGAAAACGCATTTATATCGTGAATTCTTCATCCTGTTTTAGCTATCGGTAATCTTCTACTCTATTAGTGGGGCATTACCGATCGTTAGAACGATATGTAATTATATTGGTATATCAAACCGAAGGGAGTCTTGTAATGGACATTTTATTAGCGCTTCTTCCTGCAATTGCATGGGGAAACATCTTATTAGTAAGCGTAAAAATGGGCGGTGGTGCATATAGCCAAACGGTAGGTATGACAATCGGTGCTCTATTCTTCGCAACAGTTATGTATGTATTTACTCAACCAGCTTTAACAATGACAATCTTGATTGTTGGTTTTATTTCAGGTTTATTCTGGGCTTTAGGACAAGTAAACCAATTAAAAACAGTTGAAAAGTTAGGTGTTTCTACTACTGTAACGATTTCTACTGGTATGCAACTTGTTGCAACTTCTATCTTTGGAGTTATCGCTTTCCGCGAGTGGACTACTACAACAACGATCATTATGGGAACGATTGCAATCCTATTAATCGTAGTTGGTGTTGTATTCACATCATTAGATGATAAAGAAAATGCACAGCCACCAGGACAATTGAAAAAAGGACTTCTTACTCTAATTGTTTCTACTTTCGGCTATCTTGTATATGTAATTATTATTCGTTGGTATAACATTGATGGTTGGTCTGCTATTTTACCACAAGCAGTTGGTATGTTTGTCGGTGCGGTTGTACTGACATCTAAACATAAGCCATTTAACAAATATGCAATTCGTAATGCTTTATCTGGTTTACTTTGGGGAACAGGAAACTTATTCTTACTTCTTTCATTACCACGTGTCGGAGTAGCGACAAGCTTCCCATTATCTCAAACTGGAATCGTTATCTCAACATTCGGTGCGATTGTCTTCTTAGGTGAAAAGAAAACAAAACGTCAATTGATCTTTATTGCACTAGGTAGTGTTTTAATTATCGGCGGCGCTGTATTACTTGGTCTAACAAAAGCATAAAC
Organism: Bacillus cereus group sp. N12; assembly: GCF_016483575.1. Lineage (NCBI taxonomy): Bacteria > Bacillati > Bacillota > Bacilli > Caryophanales > Bacillaceae > Bacillus > Bacillus cereus group sp. N12. The sequence continues at coordinate 38,825 of NZ_JAEHBO010000022.1, read as the reverse complement.
TTATATTCTATTAAAAACCCCTGAGGCATATGTGTCCCAGGGGTTTTTTCGATTTTAATTATTTTCTAAATATAATTATTTACACGCACTTGTCCTTTATAGTTCTTCTTCCACTCTAGCAAACCAGCTACACATATAAAGAGATTAATAACAGCTAGTATTAGCATGACATATAAACCAGTGGAAATATAAATTACAATGCTAACTACGTTATACAAAATCCATAAATGCCAGTTCTCTAAGATTTTTCGACTTAGCATAAATTGAGCTACTAATCCTAATACAGCATTTAAAGCGTCTAAATATGGACTTGTTGATTCTAAATAACGGACTTGATAATAGCCCCAACCAACCCAAGCAACTAAAATAAAAATTATATAAAAGGTCCACCCCTTTAAATCTAAATGAACAGTTGCTTTTACCTCTTCTTCCCCACTACGTGCAATCCAATAATACCAACCATATACATTAAATATAAATTGAAAGACTGCTAATACTGCCATTGCATATAAACCTTGTATAATGAAAATATACAGAAATAACGTAACGGTAATCATACCAAATAAAAAGTTGGATACTTTTTCTTTTGCTAATAACCAAACATTAACAATCCCCATAACCGATGCGAAAATTTCAATATAACTCGATTGAATGTAAAATCCAACCAATACGCAAATAATACTAGAAATGAGTAAAAAAAGTGGACTTCTAACCATATTTATCTCTCCCCAGATGTGTAATAAATTCCATATCACCAGTATAAGGAACTCCTCTTATTTTTATCATGAATTCCCTTATTCAAAAACCCCCTCATTATCTATTCCATATACGGTAAGTCTTTTCTTTTTACAAAATTCTCTTAAAAATGGTATCGTTTTTTATAACATATCTCTACTAGAAGGGAATAAAGGATATGCTTACTAAACATCGAATTTTATTTATTGGTGCCGGTCGTATGGCAGAAGCTATCTTCTCCGGGTTACTTAAAACGAGTAAAGAATATATCGAAGAAATTATCGTTTCCAACCGAAGCAACATAGAAAAACTAGAACAATTACAAGGGCGATATAATGTGTCCATCACTACAGACTGGAAGCAGCATATTACATCCGTTGATACGATTGTTTTAGCAATGCCACCAGCTGCACATGAACAGTTATTACAGGAGTTATCTCCTCTTCTAACTGAGCAATTCGTTGTGACCGTTGCTGCCGGGATTGGACCATCTTATTTAGAAAAAAGGCTTCCTAAAGGGACACCTGTTGCCTGGATTATGCCAAATACAGCTGCCGAAATCGGAAAGTCCATCTCCTTATATACGACGGGACATTCCGTAGGTGAAACGCATCAAGAAACGCTACAACTCCTTTTAAAAGGTATTGGTACCTCACAGTTTTGTACTGAAGAGGAAGTTCATCAACTTACCGCCATTACTGGTAGTGCACCTGCTTTTCTCTATCACTTTGCTGAAGGTTTAATTGAAGCGACGAAAAACTATGGAATTGATGAGAAAACGGCAAACCACCTTGTCATTCAAATGATTGCTGGTTCTGCCGCTATGCTCCAACAAAACGAAGATCCAGCTATGCTCCGAGAACAAGTAACAACACCAGGAGGTTCAACTGCTGAAGGCTTAAAAGTTCTATATGAAAATAATTTTTCAGAAGTCATTCAACAAGCAGTTGAAGCAACAAATAAAAAAGCTAGGGGGAAATAATATGAATTTAACAAGTTTAAAAGACTATACAACATTACATAATGGTGTAAAAATGCCTTGGTTCGGTTTAGGTGTGTTTAAAGTAGAGGACGGATCAGAAGTAATTGATTCTGTAAAAGCAGCTATTAAAAACGGATACCGCAGCATCGATACTGCAGCAATCTATCAAAATGAAGAAGGCGTTGGTCAAGCAATTCGCGAATCTGGTATTCCTCGTGAAGAGCTATTTATCACTTCAAAAGTATGGAATAGCGATCAAGGTTATGAAACAACACTTCAAGCATTTGAAACTACATTAGAGAAATTAGGCCTAGAATATTTAGATTTATATTTAGTACATTGGCCTGTAAAAGAGAAATATACTGAATCATGGAAAGCGTTAGAAAAGCTTTATAAAGATGGTCGCGTTCGTGCTATCGGTGTGAGTAATTTCCACATTCACCACTTACAAGACGTATTTGAAATTGCTGAAATTAAGCCAATGGTCAACCAAGTGGAATACCACCCTCGTTTAGCACAAGAAGAATTACATGCTTTCTGTAAAGAACATAACATCCAGCTCGAGGCTTGGTCACCATTAATGCAAGGGCAACTACTGGATCATCCAACATTACAAGAAATTGCGACAAAATATAGTAAATCAACTGCACAAGTTATTTTACGCTGGGATTTACAAAATGAAGTTGTAACGATTCCTAAATCAATTAAAGAGCACCGCATTATTGAAAATGCAAACATCTTCGATTTTGAATTAAGATCGGATGATATGAAAGCAATTCAAGCTTTGAATGAAAATCATCGCGTCGGTCCAGATCCAGATAACTTTAACTTCTAGTAGAAAAACCACTGCCATGTGCAGTGGTTTTTTTCACTTTAAAAAAACTGAAAATTTAAACTATATTCCATTTGATTGACACTTCATTATCCAAGGTGTAAGATTTTGAATTATCAAAGAAACACAAAAATTAATAAAATTTATTCGTTTACTCATTGTATCAAGAGAGGTGGAGGGACTGGCCCTTTGAAACCTCGGCAGCAGGTTCATTTTGAATACTGTGCCACTTCCTGCAAGCTTTATGCTTGAAAGATAGAATGAGGGACTTCGTTTATATACGGGTACATAACTTGTATGTGAAAATCCCTCTTTCTCAATCAGAAAAGAGGGATTTTTTATTTTTCATTTCCCTCATCATCATCCAATCTTATTAATTATTTAGGAGGAAAATCGAATGAAAAAGAAGTTTGTACCCGGTATCGCATCAGTTGTAGGAGTAAGTATTTTATTAACTGGTTGCGGTAGTTATAAAAACGAAGCTAGCGGAGCAAATGCAAAAGACGAGGCACCTAGTAAACAGGTTTTAAACTTATCTTCACCTTCTGAAATACGAACAATGGATACAGCTCGTGCTACAGATACTGATTCCGGTCAAGTAATGAGAAACGTATTTGAAGGTTTGTATAATCTTGGTGAAGGTAACAAACCTGTCCCTGGCGTTGCAAAATCCCATGAAGTAAGTGGCGATAAAACGAAGTACACATTCCACCTGCGAGATTCAAAATGGTCAAACGGTACTCCTGTTACAGCGAAAGATTTCGTCTTCGCTTGGCAAAGAGCTGTTGACCCAGCAACAGCCTCTGAATATGCATTTTTATTCTTTGATATTAAAAACGCAAAACAAATTAACAACAAAGAGCTTCCAGCCGATCAACTTGGTGTAAAAGCAGTTGATGACCATACGTTTGAGGTAGAATTAGAGCGTCCTGTTCCGTACTTTATTAGCTTAACGGCGTTCCCAACATTTCTACCAATTAGCGAGGAATTCTTTAAAACACAAGGTGATAAGTACGCTTTAGAAGATAATACAATTTTGTATAACGGAGCTTTTACACTAAGTGATTGGAAGCATGAACAAAGCTTTAAATTTAAGAAAAACCCTACCTACTGGGATAAAGATACTGTCAAAATCGAAGAAATCAATTTCAACATCGTAAAAGAAAAATCAACAGAAGTAAATTTATTCGAATCTAAACAATTAGACCGTATAAAACTAACATCTGACTTCGTTGATAAATATAAAAAGGATGCTAATTTTAAAGAACGTCCGAACGTAGGGGTACAATTTTTACGTATGAATCAACAAAACAAAGTACTTCAAAACGTTTCTGCACGCCAAGCAATTGATCAAACGATTGATCGAAAGTCCTTTGTCAATACGTTATTAAATGATGGCTCTACACCAACCTTTGGTCTTGTGCCAAAAAACTTTGCAAAAGGTCCTGATGGAAAAGACTTCCGTGCTACAAACGGCGATTTAACAAAAGTTGATACGAAATCTGCACAAGAATTATGGAAAAAAGCAAAAAAAGAACTAGGTTCTGAAAAGATAACATTAGAATTATTAACAAGTGACGGTGACCTTGAGAAGAAGACTGGTGAGTTTCTAAAAGGTCAATTAGAAAAGAATTTAGAGGGCTTAACAGTAAATATAAAACCGCAACCACGTAAACAACAAGTTTCACTCTTATTAAAAGGTGACTACGAAATCGGAATTGATGGTTGGAGCCCTGACTTTGCTGATCCAATTACATTCCTTGAATTGTTTACAACGAATAACCCTTACAACTTAGATCATTACTCTAATAAAGAGTTCGACGAAGCAATTGAAAAGGTGAAAACTACTTTAGCTGGTGATGAAAAAGCCCGCTTTGATGCATTACTAGCATCAGAGAAAATATTATTTAAAGACTCTGTTATTGCTCCTCTTTACCAAAAAGGCGAATCTTATTTAGAGAAATCTTATGTGAAAGGCATTGTACAAGTAGACTTTGCAGGTCAATTAAACTTCAAATGGGCAAAAATTGAAAAATAAAGTGAAACTTTAAACAACGTATTTCCACCAACTCCCATTGTTTTTTTGACAAAATATATTAAAAGTAGATTCCTTAATATGAGTGAATCTACTTTTTTGATATATTATTCCAAGAAATTAACACTTTGTTTTTATTATTGACATATAGTTCTTTCTGGTGTTAATATTCTAAATAATCAAAGAAACGAAATATTTAACCATCAAAATATAATGTCTACTACGTTGAAACATATAACGATACATTATAATTCAACATGTATATACATATAGAACACATGATTACCTATAAACAAATATTTATACTAGGTTTTACCTCTTTCTATAGCTACTTCAAGACATGGACATTATGACGTTATGAACAACACATTTAGGGAGGAACGAACAATGAAGAAAAAAGTTGTACCTGTTGTGGCATCTGTTTTAGGGGCAAGTCTACTACTAACTGCTTGTGCGGGAAATAAAAATAATGCAAGCGGTGCAAAAGCAAACGATAAAGCACCTGATAAACAAGCAATTAACTTATCATTTGCTTCAGAAATTCCAACAATGGATGTTGCAAAAGCAACGGATGGGGAATCCATGAACGTAATGCGAAATGTTTTTGAAGGTTTATATGCAATGGGCGAAGATAATAAACCAATTCCTGGTGTCGCTGAGTCGGTTGACGTTAGTCCTGATAAAACAAAATATACATTCCATCTTCGTGATTCGAAATGGTCAAACGGTACTCCTGTTACAGCAAAAGACTTCGCCTTCGCTTGGCAACGTGCCGTAAATCCTGAAACAGCTGCTGAATATGCATTCTTATTCTTCGATATACAGAATGCGAAACAAATAAACCAAAAACAATTACCGGTTGATCAATTAGGTATTAAAGCTGTTGATGACAAAACTTTAGAAGTACAACTAGACCGTCCTGTTCCCTACTTCTTAAGCTTAACGACATTCTCAACATTCTTACCAATTAATGAAGAGTACTTAAAGTCTCAAGGCGATAAATACGGTTTAGAAACAAATCATTTAATTTACAACGGTGCTTTCACATTAGATAACTGGAAGCATGAACAAAGCTTCCAATTGAAGAAGAATCCTAACTATTGGGATGCTAAAACTGTAAAATTAGAAGAAATCAACTTCAATGTCGTTAAAGATAAGTCTACAGAAGTTAACTTATATGATTCAGGACAAATTGATCGTGTTGCTTTAACTGCAGAGTTTGTTGATAAATATAAGGGCGATCCAAACTTCAAAGAACGCGCTGAAGTTGGTATTCAGTTTTTACGACTAAATCAAAAAAATGAAACATTAAAAAATCAACATGTACGCCTTGCTATTAACGGAGCAATGAATAAAAAGGCATACGTAGAAACAATTTTAAATAACGGCGCTGTTCCAGCTGAAGGAATGGTTCCTGCGAAATTTGCAAAGAGTCCAGAAGGCAATGACTTCCGTAAAGAAAATGGAAATCTAGTCAAGGATGATGTGAAATCAGCGAAAGAAAACTGGAAAAAAGCGAAGCAAGAACTTAGTACTGACAAAGTAACACTTGAACTACTAACAAGTGATAATGCTTTAGCTAAAAAGACTGGCGAATATTTAAAAGGTGAACTGGAAAAGAATCTAGATGGATTAACAGTGAATTTAAAGCCACAACCACGTAAACAACAGTTGAAATTACTATTAAGTGGTGATTATGAAATCGGAATTGATGGCTGGGGTCCTGACTTCGCTGATCCTATTACATTCTTAGATTTATTCACAACAGATAGTGCTTATAACTTTGATAAATACTCTAACAAAGAGTACGACGAGCTAATTCATAAAGTGAAAACAGATTTAGCTGGCGATGAAAAAGCACGCTGGGAAGCAATGAAACAAGCTGAAAAAATCTTATTACAAGATGGCGCTGTCGCTCCTTTGTACCAACAAGGTCGCTCTTACTTACAACGCTCTTTCATTAAAGGACTTGTAACAACTGACTTCGGCGGTGAATTTAACTACAAGTGGGCAGAAGTTGCAAAATAATAAGTACTAATAAAAAGGTATCCAATTGAAGGATACCTTTTTACTGTGTACTTCATTAATTACAAGGTCTCTTCCCTTTATCATTTCTTTTATACCTATAGTGAGCCCCGCTACTAATTGTGTAACTAGTCTAATAAATAATAATGAGATAATATTTTCTCTAAATTAACTCCGGCAAATATTATTTTGTAATAGCCATTCGCTATGCATGTTGCGGGAAATAATCCCACATACAGGAATAAACATTTGTGTTAAAGAAATGCGAAGAAGACTATTGTCAACAATCCTCTTTCCCATCTTTTTGTATTGAACTAAAACTCATAATAAATATAAATGCAAATATCAAATATGTTTTCCACGTCAAAGAAGGTATATGCCCTGACCAAAGATAGCTAATTAAATAGTTAATTCCCATAATACAAGATGACGCTACTAAACTAATACTTATTAGTTTTACATATTGGAGCATACATTTTCTCCTTACCTCATTCTTTTTCCATTTCTTCAAATTGCAGGTTCATTGGCTCTTCTAGAAGAGTTTCATAAAAACTTTCTGCCAAATCCGTTACAGGAAATTTTCCATCCACCTCATCAAATCGAATACTATCTAGCCAGACACAACCTTCTCCTGATAATAAAACACCAAATGCAATACCAAGTGCTTCTTCTTTTATATCTAGTACAACCGAGTACGATTGCCAGTTATTCGTATTTTTAATTGGACGATTTTGCATGTTATCCATAGCAATCGGCTCCGTATTTTTTCCATCTACTCGCATCCACAATCCTGCCCAATCTTTTACATTCTCACTCTTAATAAATGCTGTTAAACGTAATCTCTTACCTACATAGTTATCCGCTCGAAACATTTGCATTAATGTTGAAAATCCTCCGTGCGTAACGTTCTCTTTTGCTTTTATATATGCAGATACTTTTCCTTGATGGGCAATTTCGTAATCTAAACCCATCTCATATTCAGCGGGATGACTTCCACTTAATACCCATCCTTTCGGTATACCTTTTTCCATTGAAATCCCCTCTCTTTCTATATAAAATGACTGGAAATACTTTCGATATTTTTTTGGTGGTAATTGAAACATTCTTTTAAAAGCTCTAGTAAATGCCTCTTGTGAGGAAAAACCGTATTGCACTGCAATATTAATGACTGCTCTTTCAGTCGATACCAAATCTTGTGCAGCATGAGTTAATCTTCTCTTACGAACATAATCCGTTACACTCATCCCAACATATCTTTGAAAGATGCGATGAAAATGGTACATCGATACTGCACTGTGAGATGCCACTCTTTCTGTTGTAAGCTCCTCATGTAAGTGATTCTCTATATATTCAATTGATTTTTTTATTATCTCTTTATATTCTTCATGCATTTTAGTCCCTCCCTCACAACTTCAATTTACCATATACATACAAATCGTTTTTGATTTAAATTGCGGATTAGCCCTTATGACTGCAGGATAATAATTTATTTTCAACACATACATAATTACATGTTTTTGGGAAAAACTTGTATAGAACGAATTTACATAAGGAGGAATTTATAATGAGAATTCTACTATCAGTTTTATTAGCTCTTATGCTAGTACCTGCATTAACAGGATGTAAAGCTCCTGCAAAAGAAGACACAACTTCTAATAAAAAGACGACTGAAGAAGCAAAAAATGAGGCTCCTGCAGATTTAAAACTAAACTTCAATGAATTCGATTTAAAGGCAGACTACCAAGATACAAAGAAAGACTACGAAGCAGACTATAAAAATGTAGCAGCTGATAAGAAAATGGAAGCAAAAATTGAAGATCATAAAGCAGATGTAAAATTAACAGGAGACGAGGCTATCACAAAATTAAGCCCACTTCTACAAGAATTAAAATTTGATAAAGATACTGCTGACCAAGAAGTAATCGATCAAGTAGTGAACGTGTTCAAACTTGATAAAGACTATCAAAAATTCGATTTAGAAGTTGTCTTCTCTGATGGAACGAAAAAAGAATATAAAAGAGAAATAAAATAAAGAAGTAGGCGGTTGCCTACTTCTTTATTTTTTAATTTTTGCGTACCTTAGTTCTGGACTAGAACCGATAATGAATTGGACACCGGATACTGATGGTTTTTGTAAATATGAGGAACTTGGGAAAATAATTGGGATTAATGGTGAATCTGTAAACATAATATCTTCCGCTTTATGCAATAATTCAAAACGCTTATCTTCGTTTTGTTCAACTTTTGCTTCTTTTATTAAAGCGTCAAATTCTTTATTATGCCATTTTGCATAGTTATTCGGACCATCACCTGCATATAAATCTAGTTTAGTAATTGGATCTAATAAAGAGCCGCCCCATCCCATATAAGCTAATTGGAAATCACTTTGCTTGTATGTGTCGATGTAACTCTTCCACTCTTTATTTTCTAATTTAATATCTACTCCAAGATTTTTCTTAAACATTTCTTGCATTGCTTCTGCTACTTTTTTATGTTGTGTATCTGTAGTGAATTTTAATGTTACTTCAGGTATTGTAGACCATCCTTGTTCTTTCATACCTTCTTCTAATAATTTTTTCGCTTCTGCTGGATCAAATTTAACGTAATCACCTTTTTCTTTACGGAAATCACGGCCACTTTGTGTTTTTGCTCCTTCTGGAACGAATGCATATGCTTCTTGCGCATTATTTTTATACAATTTTTCAACGATAAATTTGCGATCAACCGCTAATGAAAATGCTTTACGTACCTTCGCATTTGTAAACGGCTCTTTTTCTACGTTAAACGAGTAAATATAAGATGAGAATCCTGCAACACGCTTATATTCTTTATTTCCTTTTTCTTTTTCAATCATCTCTTGTGGTAAGCTACTTAGTAAATCTAATTCTTTTGATTTAAATAATTGATACGCTGTTTTAGAGTCTGGAATAATACGAAACTCAATTTCTTTTAGAGTTACCTTTTTATCGTAGAATTCTTTATTTTTTTGTACTGTAATTGCCTGGTTATGCTTCCACTCTTTTAACGTGAATGGCCCATTCGTAATTAACTCTTTTGGATCTGTTTTTAATTTATTATTATCATCAATTGAATTTTTAGATAATGGAATAAATAGTGAGCTTGCTAATTTTTGTTTAATAGAAGCAACTGGATGTTCAAGAGTTACCTTTAATGTTTGAGGATCAACGACTTGAATACCAACTTGTCCCTCTTCACCTTTTCCAGTATTGTATGCCTCTGCCCCTTTAATAAAATACATTTCTGTCGCATTCATAGAACCCGTTTTCGGATTTAATAATCGCTTCCATGCAAATTCAAAATCATTTGCTATAATAGGAGAACCATCTGACCATTTAATATCTTTCTTTAAATGAATTGTATACTCAGTTCCATCAGCATTTACTTCTTCTTTCTCCGCTAATTCATTTTGATATTTCCCATCACTATCTTGTGTATATAAACTTGAAAACAACTGTCCAATTACATAACCTGACGTGCTATCTGTCGCAATGGCAGAATCAAGGGTATACGGATCACTACTAATATTCGTTACTAATCGATCTCCTTCTCCCTTACCAGCACTCGCCTTTTGCGTCTCTTTCTTACCGCATGCGACAGAAGTAATTGCTAAAACGGTCATAATGACAAACAGTAAAAACTTCTTCATCCTACATTCTCCTTTAGCCTAAAATTTTTGGTGTTGATGCTAATAATGTTTTTGTATAAGAATGTTGTGGATTACGGAATACTTCGTCCGTATTTCCAAATTCAACAAGTTCTCCTTTATATAAAACAGCCACTTTTTCACATAAATAGTGAACCATCGGTAAATCATGTGCGATAAACAAATATGTATAGCCTTGTTCCTTTTGAATTTTTTGCAACAGATGTACAATTTGAATTTGCAATGAAACGTCTAATGCTGAAATTGGTTCATCAAGAATCAATGCTTCTGGCTCACACAATAACGCTCTTGCAATAGCGATACGTTGACGTTGTCCTCCGCTAAATTCATGCGGATATCGATCAATATATCTTCTATCTAATCCAACACGCTCTAGCGCATCACCTGCTACTTTATCCTTCAGCCCTTTATCACCTAAACCGAATGAAATATAACCTTCCGTTACACTATCGCGTACTTTCCAGCGCGGATTTAATGCAGCTGTGGAATCTTGAAAAATGAACTGTACTTTCTGTAAAAAATCTCGCTTATGAGCTGACTTCAGCGTGTGAACAACTTGACCGTTATAATTAATTTCACCAGACGTTGGACTCTCAATCCCCGCTATGAGCTTTCCAAGTGTTGTTTTTCCTGAACCACTTTCACCAATAATGCCAAGTGTTGTTCCTTTCGGGATAGAAAGTGATATGTCTTTTAACGCTGTGATTTCTTTACTTTTACTTCCATATGTTTTCGTTACTTGCTTTACAGTAATTAAATCTGTCGTCATGAGGCATTCACCTTCTCTTTTGATTTCGCTTTATTATGCTCTAGAACATGCTGCCAACAATGTGAACTATGCTCCTTAGAATATGTTGTTCTCTCTGGGAAACGATGAATACATTCTTTTATCGCTACTGGGCAACGATTTACAAAAGGACAACCAAAGCTATTTAATGTTTCAATGGAAGGTGTCGTTCCTTCTATAGCACGTAATACCTTTTCGGAGTCATCCATATTCGGAATTGCTTGTAATAAGCTTTTCGTATATGGATGTTTAGGAGAACCTATTACCTCCTGTATCGTTCCTTTTTCAACGACACGTCCCCCGTACATAACAACTACTCGATCAGCTACTTCACGTACAAGTGCCAAATCATGTGTAATTAATAAAATACTCGTATTTTGTTTTTCTTTTCTTTCTTTTAATAGCCCCATAATTTGTTTCTGAATCGTTACATCTAACGCTGTTGTCGGCTCGTCTGCAATTACAAGCTTTGGATGACAAGCAAATGCAATTGCTAAGCAAATACGTTGCCTCATCCCCCCACTTAATTGATGTGGGTATTGCTCAAAGCGTTTCTCTGCTTCATGTATCCCTAAATCTTTTAGCAAGTTAATCGCAATTCCCTTTGCTTCTCTTTTCGATTTTTCCCCATGTTGCAAAATTACTTCTGTAATTTGTTTGCCTACCTTCATCGTTGGGTTTAAAGATGAAAGCGGATCTTGAAATATAAAGGAAATATCTTTTCCGCGAATTTGATTCCATTCTAATTCTTGTAAATCCGTTAATTCCTTTGATTGGAAAGATACATTTCCATCATCGATATGAATTGATTCTTGATTCAAGCCGATAATGGATTGTGCTGTAACACTTTTTCCTGAACCACTTTCTCCTACAAGTGCAACTATTTCACCTTCGTTAATAGAAAAGGAAACATGTTTCACAATTGCTTGCTTACTATTCTCTTTTTCAACGGCTAACGTTACGTTTTCTAAAGATAAGAGCTGTCCCATGTTTTTTCTCCTTTCGATTCCGTTTTACGATTTTTGGATCAATTGCATCTTGCAAACCATCACCAATTGCATTAAATGCGAACATAATGAGTGCAATCATGATTGCCGGGAAAAATAGCTGCCACCATTCTCCGCTCAATAATGTCCCGAGTGCATCATTCGTCATCGTCCCCCAACTTGCCGCTGGTGATTGTACCCCAAGTCCTATAAAGCTTAAAAATGATTCTGAAAAAATAGCTGCTGGAATTGTAAATGATAAATTGACGATAATAATCCCTGTTAAATTCGGAATTAAATGCCCATATATAATTTTCATATGGGATGTACCTAATCGCTCTGCTGCAATAACAAACTCTCGTTGTTTTAAAGACAATACTTGTGCTCGAATGAGACGAGCCATTCCAATCCATCCCGTTAATGCAAGGGCGATAATAATGGTGAAAAGACCTGGTTTCATAACAATTAATAGTAAAATAACAATTAGTAAATATGGGATGCCGTATAATACTTCAATTCCTCTTATAATCCACTCATCAATTAACGTTCCAAGGCGATTACGCCCTCTCACATATCCACTAAATCCACCAATCAGTACACCAAGCCCTATATCGAGGGCAGCTGCTACTAATCCAACTGTTAGTGAAATCTTCCCACCAGCCCAAGTACGTGCCCAAATATCTCTCCCTAGATCATCTGTTCCAAACCAATGTTCACTACTCGGCGGTAAATTTGTTGCCTCTTTTACTTGTTCACTCGCAGTAAATGGCGTTAAACTTTCGCCAATAAGCGAGAAAACAATAATTAGCAATAACGTCACTGTTCCTAAAACTGCGATTGGATTCGATATAAACTTACGAAACAATTCTTTCTTTCTGCTAATCGTTTGCTGATTTTTATTTATCGTTAATTCTTTTTTCTCTTCTTTCGTTAATAACTGTTCATTAATTTCATAAGCTCCCATTTAAATATCCCCCCTCCTTATGTAATAGAACGAATACGTGGATCAACAATGCGGTGAATAATATCTGTAATGAAAATACAAGTAATTAATAATGCACTATAGAAAATTGTTGTTCCCATAATCACCGGATAGTCTCGGTTAAAAATACTATCTACAAAATATTTTCCTAGGCCAGGAATTGAAAAGATTTTTTCAATAACGAAAGTCCCTGTTAAAAGTCCAGCCATTAATGGTCCAACAAATGTAAGTACTGGAACAATCGCATTTCGAAGAGCATGTCTTATAATAATCTTCTTAATTGGTATGCCTTTCGCTCTTGCTAGCTTAATATAATCACTCTGCAATACTTCGATCATATTAGAACGAACAAACCTTGTAATAACCGCAATTGGACCTAACGCCAATGCGAAAGATGGTAATACGGTATGTTCGAATGTTCCCCAAGACGCTACTGGTAAAAGCTCAAATTGAATAGCGAATACTTGTATAAATAGCGGTGCTAAAATAAAACTTGGAATAGAAATACCGAGAATTGCGAGCAAACTCACACTATAGTCAATTACTTTCCCATGATATAGAGCAGCAAATGTACCTGCAGCAATTCCGACTAACAACGAAATAACAAGTGCTTGTAGACCAATAATTGCTGATGGACCAAAGCCAGTTGTTATAATTTCTGATACACCTTGCCCGGTTGATTGAACAGATTCACCAAAATCAAAATGAACTACACCGTCTAAATAAGCAACATATTGATTCCATAACGGTTCATCAAGGTGATACTTCGCTCTCATGTTTTGAATCACTTCTTCAGGAAAGATTTTTGCATCTGATGAAAATGGATCCCCCGGAATAATATGCATAATTAGAAATGTCACTGTCGTAATAACCCATAGCGTGAACACCATAACTGATAATTTTTTAATTACATACACTTCAATAACCCCCTAAACATATATATTTACTTAGTTTTATGAACGTACTTTTTCCATTACTCCCTTTTCTCTTTTTAGAATACAAAAAGCCTTGATCTTAAAAAATAAGATCAAGGCTTAATAAACAAAGGCCCATCACTTATCTTTCAAGACTTGCTTGCTGGAATTAGCACGGTGTTCCTATTACAGAACCCGCTGCTGAGGTGTCATAGGGCCAGTCCCTCTACCTCTCTGGATAAGTAAATTGCTATATTATTATTTGGTTCAAATTGTATATTTCGAATTATAATTCTGAAAAAATGAAAAGTCAATCAAATTGGATATATTTAGAAAAATCAGTTTTTAATGAGGCCATTTATCTAAATCGCAGTTTTTTGTTTATAATATAAAGAAATGATATTAAAGGAGCTATATGATGGATCCCTTACTTCTAGCAACTATAGGACTGCCATTAACAATTGTCATACTTGTTATCATTGGATTTTATAAACTTTTCATTAAAAAGAAAAGCGTTACTTCTTTTTACACACCCTTCGATAATATTACCGGACAAACTATTTCCGAATTTCACGAAGAGCAGAAAGTGTTAGTATACGAAGATGAAGATGGTGATGGTAAGAAGAAAAAATAACCTTGCATGTGCAAGGTTATTTTTTCGTTTCTGTTTGAAAACGTTTATAGTATGTCGATGCTGTTGCAAAATTAATTTCTATATCACGAATTAATGATGAATCTTCTTCTTTAGCTAACTTCTGTAATTTTTTCATCGCTTGTTCCGATTCATTCAAGAAACCAACATATACCTCATGTTCTTGCTCTTTCGACTTCGGAACATGAATTTCTTTACGTATATTATCAATATCTTCTAACATGCTCATTGTTACTTTTTGCACATCTTCTTTATATGTAGCATTCGTTATTTCCTTACCGCCCTTTTCCTTTGCCACTTCAAATAACTGCAGTGCTTTATTGATTTCTTTATTCATTTTTATATCATATTTTTCATGTACTGCAAGGTATTCTTTCATCTCTTCTGTTTGTTCTGTAGATTGCTCTACCTTCTCTTTCGGTTCTTTCGTATCTTTATTTCCATTACATCCCGCTAGCAGAATCATACTTCCCATTACAGCAATACCCAAAACCTTCTTCATCTCTTTTTCTCCTTTTATCTACATCTACTTCTATCTATAGTTTCTTTTATCTCCACTTGTTATTATACCGAGAACGCCCTACTTTTTACACTTAAGAGGATACCTTAATATATATACCAACATTTTTGTCACAGTATCGTCACTTTATGCAAATAACTTTTGCATCACCTTACAAAGCTGTATGAGTTATTTCAAAGAAATGAAAAAAGAGTTGATTCAAAAATATTTGAATCAACTCTTTTTTATAATTTAAGCTTCTAAATTTTGTCTTTGTTGCAGTTCAAACTGCTTTTCACTTCTTCTGGCCATAAATACATAACATAATACAGCACCAATTTCACAAAGAGCTATCACAATACCCATCGGCAATGCCGTATTACTTCCACCAATACCTACTAATGGTGCAACAAGTGCCCCTGAAATAAACTGTAATAAGCCTAGTAAAGCTGATGCTGTTCCTGCCGCTTGTTTTTGATTTCTCATTGCTAACGAGAAGCCGGTTGTCGATACAACCCCAACACTTGATACAACAAGGAATAACGAGCATAAAACACCAATGAAACCTATTCCTAATACGATTGTAAGTAGTAGAGATAAGCCACCAACAGCGGCGATAATAATACCGGAAACAAATAATGTTTTCTCATTCACTTTTCCTGCTAAACGACCAGTAACTTGGCTGGCAATAATAATACCGATACCGTTAATCGCAAAGAATAAACTAAACTGCTGTGGTGATGCCCCGTATATATTTTGCAACACAAATGGTGATCCCGAAATGTAGGCAAACATTGCCGCTGTTACTAATCCTTGTGACAATGCATATCCCATAAACAAGCGATCTTTCAGAAGCTTTCCGTATGTCGCCAATGTTCCTGACAAACCACCTGTCTCTCTTTCTTCAGGAGGTAATGTTTCACGTAATACGAAAGTAGCCGAGATTAACATAAATACACTAATTGCTCCAAGAACGATAAAGACACCACGCCACGTTGTAAACTGTAATAATTGCCCCCCGATAATCGGGGCCAAAATAGGTGCTGCTCCGTTTACTAACATAAGTAGTGAGAAAAACTTCGTCATTTCAGAACCTGAGTACATATCTCTTACCATTGCACGGGATATAACGATACCAGCAGAGCCCGAAGCGCCTTGTAAGAAACGTAAAAGCACTAAAGTCCAAATAGACGGTGCTACAGCACAAAGTAATGAAGAAGCAACATAAATAATAAGAGCAATAATAAGAGGTTTGCGCCTTCCGTAAATATCACTAATTGAACCGACAAATAATTGTCCTACTGAAAGCCCAAGTAAACATGCTGTCAACGTAAGCTGCGCAAGGGATGCACCCGTTTGTAAATCATCCGTTAATTTCGGTAACGAAGGCAAATACATATCAATAGATAACGGCCCAATTGCCGTAAGTGTTCCTAATACAAGAATCATCCATAACCTGTTCATCCTTACAGGTTTATATATTTCGTGATTAACTTCATTCACTTTTTCCATTCACCCTTTCGTATACATAATGAATCGTAACAATTATAGTTACAACATAAACATACGTCAAGTATAGCGCATTTTCCTCTTTCATAATGTAAAAAAAGCGATAGAAATTCTATCGCTTTACTTTTTCAAGTTGCTATTTGTAAATTTAGATACGGAAGACATCGCTTCTCCTGTATCTAAGTATGTGATTTGAATTGGATCTCCCACTTCTGTAAACATAGCATATGGGAATTTTTTCGCAGGTATCATAAATACTTTTTGTTCATTTTCTAACAGTACGTACACAATTGTATTTTCACCTGATTTTTCTTTATATACTCGCTGTACAATACCTTCTTTTTGCGCTTCTTTTCCACTCGAAGTTGGTCTAAATGAATCTCCACTCCCGCTTAGCGCATTTTTATAATTCTCAAGAGCTTCTTTTTGCGTCGAACCTGTTGCAAATATTTTCGCATTAGAAGCATAGATGACAGTATGGGCACGTACTAATCCCCCGTCATCAATAACAGGTACAATCCAAGAAGGTTTACCGTACACGTTATAAATAACCGGCATCGTTCCATGCCATTTCTCTCTTTTAAAGGAATTATCCACCACTTCTGAAGCAGCTGAACCATCCATAATTCCCTTTACTTCTTTTCCGTTATAGTAATACAACTTACCTGTACGTGCATCAATAAGTGAATAACCTAACGCAGAATCTACTCCTTCTTTTGGAGAGGTGAAATCAGTAAAGTAATATAGCGTTCCATCCTTACCGAAGATTGGTGTCACTCCTTCTTTCGTCCCCCACTCAGTCGGAATCTTCATATCAGTTTGCGAGAATTTTGTATTCCAAAATCCGTGAATATATTTACCGAAATACGTATTTAATGTAGATGCGGTCTCATGATTCAATACACCATCAACAAATTTAGGTGCCTTTCCTTTATCATATCTTTTCACTTCACCTGTTTGTGCATCTACTACAACAACACCCTCTACCTCAAATCCAGATCTCCCTGAAATAAATTCACCATATGTCATTGTATAATACGGTTTCCCTTTATCATCAACTTCAAATTTAGGTTTCCCCTTAAAGATTAAATTTGGTTCGGATTTTCGTACGACACGCTCTAAATTATTCCCGAAAAACATGCTTGGCACGTATTTCATCTTATAACCGAGATGCAGTTTCGCTTCGGCATCAGGGTTCGTACCTGACATCGTTACGTACCCTGGAATTGTTTCAGCTTTACGTGCTTTAAAAAACCCTGAAACTTCAATCGGCGCTACATATAAAGCCTCACCGTTTACCATTTGTGGCGTTAATTCTCCTAGCTCAAAATAAGCTACTTTCGGAATATCCCCAAATACTTTTTTCATCTTATTCTCCGCTGTCTTTGGCGGCACTGTAAACGGCTGATCATTTTCAGTAAATGGCTCTGAAATATCTTTCTCTACCTTAACAACAGAATCATATTTCTTTTGCGTGATTACTATATCGTGCAAATAACCAAAATAGCCGTAACTTGCAAGTAAAACAAACATTAGAAGACCTTTTAATGTACCTTCTAATTTCCCTATCTGATCTTGTGAAAATAAAACAAGCCCAATTAAAATTGCTACTGCAACAGAATAATGAGTAAGAATCGAATCTGCTCGATCATCAATTAGCCAAAAATATTCATAGATTGCAATACCTATCCAAAATAAAACAGGAATAACTAAAATGAATGATTTCTTACCCTTTACAACCTTCTCATCCCCCTTCTTATCCACTGCTCGAAGTTTACTACCGCTTCTTGTCCATGGAATCAAAAACAAAGTGAGAATAGCTAAAACTAAAAATTTCATCAAAGGCAATGTCCCCTTTTCTTTTGTCTTCCCTTTTAGTATAACAAACAAAGGGTATTTAGGTAAAAATAGGAATGGTTATATTTTTTTACTACTTAATACAACTCCACTTACTACATATAAGATAGATGCAATATAAAAAATCGTACCAATCGTAAAGAAATCTACTAAATACCCCGTTACAATAATCGCTACTGCGCCTCCAATTGATGTCCACACATGGTATTTTCCAATCTCATAACCAGCCTTTTCCTGCACAACCTTTCGTGCTAACGACGTTTTCTCAGTATTACGCTGCACAGCACCTAAAACTCCCATTACAACTTGAAGAATATACACATGCCAGACTTCCGTTGCAATTGGAAAACAAAGCATTAATATCGCCATGGACCAAGCGTATATTATTAATAATTTTTGATCACCTACTCTATCAGACGCCTTCCCTACTAACGGATATACAAGTGCTGAAGTTAATGCAAATAAGCCATAAGCCCACCCAAACTGTGAGAAGCTATTTCCAACATTCCGAAGCAATAAAATGTAAAAAGGAAATACCATACTTCCTGCCATCATAATGATGCTTTGTGAGGCTACAAATCTTCTATATGTCATTTCGTATACTCCCTATAAAATAAATTCACAAATCTCTCTTCTGGATCCACTTCCTTCTTCTTCTGAAGAAATTCTTCTATACGAGGATATGCTTTCTTTAGCTGTTCTTTCGTTGGATAAGAATAATACGGTAAATAATAACTACCGTTATGTTTTAAAGTAACATCAATCATCTTCCGAATGACATCCTCTGTTTTCTTCACCTCACTCTCGGAGCGTCCTTGGTTAATTAAAAGCACCAGTGCAAACATATCATCTTTTGCATAGGATAAAACTGCATTTTCATTCTTTTCCACGTAACGAATCGTAATATTGAGCAAGTTCAGTTCTTCTTCACTTAATACGGCACGTAAATCATCTATATATTCCGTGAAGGAATCTATAGGCACAAAGTATTCTTGTAGCACTTCTGTAAGGTTCGGATTTTCATATTCCATAAAAGCACTATCTGATCTCATAACATTATTCCGCGTCTCAAACTGTCCATCTGTACGTTCAAAATAACTTCTTTGTATATCCCAAAATGTATTCTTTCCCCAATCACTATAACGTGATAATCCAAGCAAAAATTTCGGCGCAGCTATAATATTTTCTTCTTTTAATTCACTGTACTCTTCTCTCATATTTTGATTTTGTGTCAATGTATAATTCGTCACATACATCTCTTTTAAAAATGAGTTTGGAGCAACAGAAATACGTGCTAAGTGCATACGAACATTTTCTTCTTTTTTCACTTTCTCTTTGAAGTAAGACGTGTATTCTTTATAGTCTATCATTCTCGTATGCATTTCATATAATTCATCATCAGTTAGCTTTAATGTCACATCTAAAATGACACCAAATAACCCGTAACCACCGATGACATATGGAAATAACTCTGCATTTTCTTCTCTACTTATATTACGTACCGTGCCATCTGCCATTAACAATCTAAATGACTCTACTGTATCAATCAATGCTTCATGACGAATATCACGCCCATGTACATTTACACTTAATGAACCACCAACAGTAAAAATGTTTTGAGATTGCATCACTTGAACTGCAAGACCGTATGGATTAATTTTCTTCTGGATATCATTCCACGTGACACCACTTTGAACTGTAATCCGCTTCTTCTCTGGATCGAATGCTAATATTTTATTATACTCTTTCATATCAAGCATCGTACCGTTCGGATAGTACGTCTGTCCGCCTTGGCTATGTTGCATACCTGCAATAGAAATCTTCTCTCCAGAAACATTTGCATCTTGCACGACCTGTTTTAATGAACTTTCATCCTCAGCATGTTCAACACGTTTAATTTTCGTTGGAAGTAACTTTCCTACATCGCTCATAATGGGATGAATTAGTTGCTCTTTATATGTATTTACAGATGTTGCAAGCAACACTGTATAAGCTACAATGACCACCATCATCTTTCTTTTTTTCAAATGACACTCTCCTCTTCTACATCTTTTCCTCTTCATATTGTACCTATTTTCCTATGAAGAAAGTATACAAAAAAGAGGGTCCTTATTTTAGGTCCCCCTCATCAAAACTGTTACTTTGCTGCTGGCAATTTTATTGGGTCAAACTTTTCGTACGACGTATATTTTGCGTTCGTAATAATGTGTGCTTTATCCTTGCCATTACTACTCATAATCATGTCTATCTTTGCTGATTCATATTTAAAATCTTTTGTAATGATATATTCTGCATCCACTTCTTCTATCTTCGCATTTTGTGCTTGTAACATTTTCTTCTGCGTTTCATCCATGCTAGTTAACATACTTTCTGTTTCTTGCCCTTTTAATGTAAATTTCAGTTTATATTTATCTCCGCTTTTCTCCATCTTCATTTTATCTAAAACTACTTCCGGTACTTCTAACTTATCTATAATATCTTGAGTCGCTTTCATTCCACCAGCGTTTAATTGCTCCTCTGATACGGTCATAACTTCTCCTGTATTAGGGTTTTTTACCTCACCAGCAACTTTACCATCCACAGTATACACTACAACATCTGTACCGGAAATATTCATTTCAGAACGAGAATTCTTTGTCTTTGGCTCTAATTGCATCTTAGCCTTTAATATGTCCATCTCTGTTCCCTCAGCTTTTACCCCTACACCATATGTCATCGTTACATGCTCTTCATTTTTAAAAGCTTCGTTCGTTTTCTTGAAAACATCCTTCGCTGCTAATTCCTTTTCTTTTTGAACTGATTCTTTTTTCGGCTCATCCGTCTTTGCTGTTTTCTCATTACTACACCCTACCCCTAGACTGATTGCAAGTACTAAACTTGAAACAAAAATAATTTTTTTCATATTGTCGCCCCCTTTCCCAAAATAATATCACCTCTTTTCCTATGAAATCTATATAATTTTTAATCTATATTCTCTATATAGCGACATGTTTAATGAAGATCTTAAATATGATGTAAATAATAACAACTCATTTCAGGAGGTTATTATGAAGGCGATTATTTGTACACAATATGGACCACCAAACGTTCTCCAGCTTCAAAATGTAGAAAAACCTAAACCTAAAAAGAACGAAGTATTAGTTAAAATTCGTGCAACAAGTGTATCGACTGGAGATTGTAGAATACGTGGCTTTAATAGTCCCCTCTTATTTTGGGTTCCTATGCGGATCATATTAGGTTTTAGAAAACCGAGAAAACCTATACTCGGCGTAGAGTTATCCGGTGAAATCGAAGAAATTGGAACAGATGTAACTCAATTTAAAAAAGGAGACCCAGTTTTTGCATTAACAGAACTAAACCTTGGTGGTTATGCCGAATACACATGCGTGCATGAAAGTGGATTAATAGCATTAAAACCTACCAATATGACATATGAAGAAGCTGCCGTTATTCCTTTTGGCGGAACTTCAGCATTGCATTTTCTGAGGAAGGGCCGTATAAAAAAAGGACAACAAGTGCTCATATACGGCGCCTCTGGATCAGTAGGAACAGCTGCTGTACAACTTGCTAAATATTTCGGCGCGACCGTTACAGCTGTTTGTAGTAATTCAAATTTTGAACTAGTGCAATCTTTAGGGGCTGATAAAGTAATTGATTATACGAAAGAAGATTTTGCTAAGCAGGGCGAGCACTACGATATTATATTTGATGCAGTTGGAAAGTATAAAAAGTCTCTTTGTACAGACGCATTAATGCCTAATGGAAAATATGTATCTGTTAACGGAATGATGGCAAAGGTCAGTAAAGAAGATATGAACCTACTAAAACAACTAGTTGAAACAGAAAAGCTAAAACCTGTTATTGATAGAACTTACCGATTAGAAGAAGTTGCAGAAGCCCATACGTATGTAGAAATGGGCCATAAGAAAGGAAACGTTTCGATTACCTTAAAATAAAATATATTCAGAAAATAACATTGACAATTCCTTTTGTTAGATTTACTATTAGTACCATATTTAAAAACTACATATACATACTCTTATCAAGAGTGGCGGAGGGACTGGCCCGATGATGCCCGGCAACCGAGCTTATAACGTATAAGCTAAGGTGCTAATTCCTGCAAAACGAGTTTTCGTTTTGGAAGATAAGAGAGGAACCTATTTCGTCTATTCGGCACCTCTCTTATTTTGAGAGGTGCTTTTTATTTTGGAACGTATATTAAGGGGGAATTATAGATGAAGAAAGTATTATTGAGCATTGTAAGCGGAGCGGTACTATTATTAGGCGCATGTGGCGCAAATTCAGATAAAGATGTAAAAATATTAGACGAGAAAAAGATTACTGTCGGTGTAACAGGTGGACCACATGAACAAATTTTTGAGAAGGTTAAAGAAGTTGCGGCAAAAGACGGTCTCGACATTGATATAAAAATATTTAATGATTACGTAGCACCAAACGTTTCGTTAGATGAAAAAAGTCTTGATGTAAATAGCTATCAAACGAAATCATATTTAGATGTATTTAAAGCCGAACGCAATATGAAATTAACTGAAGTATTTTCAACAGTAACATTCCCAATGGGCGTATATTCTAAAAGCTTAAAAGATGTAAAAGAATTAAAAGAATTAAAAGAGGGCGATGCAATCGCTGTACCAAATGACCCAACGAATGAACTTCGAGCTTTAAAATTATTTGAAAAAGCGGGGGTTTTAAAAGTTGATCCAAAGGCTACAGAAAAAGCGACTGCAAAGGATGTAATTGAAAACCCAAAAAATTTAAAAATTGTTGAATTAGAAGCTTCTCAATTACCAACGCAATTAAGTGAAGTGAAAGCAGCTGCAATTAACACAAACTTTGCATTAGGTGCAAAACTAAATCCAGCGAAAGATTCCATTTTCCGCGAAGGAAAAGATTCACCATACGTGAACTGGGTCGTTGTTCGTACTGAAAATAAAGATGATGCTGTTGTAAGTAAATTAAAGAAAGCTTATCAATCTAAAGAAGTAAAAGAATTTATCGAGAAAAAATTTGATGGTTCAATTTTACCATCTTGGTAGGAGCTGACGATAATGATTGAATTAAAAAACGTCTCCAAAGTATTTACAACAAAAAAAGGGACTGTTGAGGCTCTTAAGTCTACTTCCCTTAAAGTAGAAAAAGGCGAGGTATTTGGAATCATTGGGTATAGCGGCGCTGGTAAAAGCACATTAATTCGCTGTGTAAATTTATTAGAAAAACCAACGACAGGAAACATCATCGTAAACAACCAAGACTTAACCACTTTATCAACAAAAGAACTAGCAAAAGCGAGGCAAAAAATCGGAATGATTTTTCAAGGATTCAATTTACTTAAAACTGTTACCGTTTATGAAAATATCGCATTGCCGTTACGCCTTGCTGGCATTCCAAAAGAGGAAATTGAAAAAAGAGTAGAAAAATATTTATGCATCGTGGATCTTTTTAACCGTAAAGATGCTTATCCAAGCGAACTTTCTGGCGGCCAGAAACAACGTGTTGCCATCGCTCGTGCACTATCACATGAACCAGAGGTTTTATTAAGTGATGAAGCAACGAGCGCATTAGATCCAGAAACAACTGATTCTATTCTTGATTTATTACTAAAAATTAATGAAGAAATTGGAATTACGATTTTACTCATTACACATGAAATGAATGTCATCCAGCGTATTTGTGACCAGGTTGCCGTTATGGAGCATGGATCTGTAGTCGAAAGCGGGACTGTGAAAGACATTTTTACAAATCCACAACATGTAACAACGAAGAAGTTTGTAAATAGCGCATTTGCAGCTAAAATTCCAGAAGAAGTACAAAAAGAACTACAAACTACTGGTGAAATTGTAACACTTTCTTTTATAGGAAGTTCTTCAGGAGAACCAGCACTAGCTGTCGCTACAAAACGTTACCAAGTATATCCAAATATTTTATCCGGTAATATTACGCAGTTAAAGCATGAGGCATATGGGAAACTTGTCGTTCATATGCAAGGTGAAAAAAATGAAGTAAACCGTGCTTTAGCATTCTTACAAGAGAAAGGTATCATCGTAGAGGGAGGGAAAACAGACTATGGAAAACAAGTCCTTTTTGGATGAATGGGGTGAAGTCATATGGGAAGCAACAATTCAAACATTTCAAATGACATCTATTTCATTACTTATCTCTATCCTTATCGCATTACCGCTCGGCGTTACACTTGTTTTGACGAGACCTGGTGGACAGCGAGAAAATAAACTTATCTATCCTATTCTTAATACAGTTATTAATGTCATTCGCTCTCTTCCATTTATCATTCTATTATTCTTCATTTTACCTTTTACGAAGTTTCTAATGGGAACATCCATTGGCGTGCAAGGTGTTATCGTACCACTTGTCGTCTTCACAGCTCCTTATATTGCACGCTTAATGGAGACAGCTTTACTAGAAGTGGATCGTGGTGTTATTGAAGCTTACCAAGCAATGGGAGTCTCTACTATAAAAATCATTTGGCACGTCATGGTTAAAGAAGCACGTCCATCTCTTGTGCTCGGATTAACGATCGCAACAATCGGCTTAATTGGCGCAACAGCGATGGCTGGTCTTGTAGGCGCTGGCGGGCTAGGGGACTTGGCATATCGCTTCGGACATTTACGCTATGAACCTGAAGTAATGTATGCAACCGTCTTTATTTTAATTATCCTCGTTCAAGGATTACAATCTTTAGGGAATGGTGTTGCACGAAGATTGAAGAAAGATTAGAAAGAAGGCATCTCACCGGAAGGAGATGCCTTCTTTTTACCTTTTAAATCCACCTTCCGAATGAATCACTTGTCCCGTAATCCACTCTGCTTCTTCACTTACTAAAAACTTTATGAGTCTAGCTGCATCCTTTGGCTCACCAATCCTGCCCAAAGGAAACATCGGCTTTAATCCTTGCTTTATCTCTTCAGTCATCCATCCTGTACTAGTTGGACCTGGGTTAATTGCATTCACTGTTATTCCTAAATGGGCTACTTCTGCTGACAACGTACTAGTAAGAGCATCAATAGCTCCTTTCGTTGTTGCATACGCCAGTTCTCCTGCCATAGGCCCTTGAAATTGCCCCGAAGTCATATTCACAATTCTACCACCAAATTTCTTATCAAATCCTCGGGCAAATTGACTACTTAACAATGTAGTCGCACGAACATTTACCATGTAATGCTTATCCAGCTCTTCAGCAGACAAATTAGAGAAATCATTATTCGTAGAATACGCTGCATTATTAATTAATATATGAGGGTAGCCTAGTTGTTCAGTAACCCTATTTATAAGCTCTTTCGGTGCATCATTTTGAGTTAAATCTAACTCCATGCTCGATACTTTAACACCTTTTTGTATTAGCTCTTCTTTTAATTGTATTTGTTCATTTTGCTCAACGCCCCAAGGCATCTCTTTATCGTAAGCTGTCCAATACGTAAAAAATATATCGTATCCAGCCTCTGCTAACTCTGTGCAAATAGCTGCTCCTATACCGTCTAGACGACTTACACCTGTAACAACTGCTACTTTATTTTTTAATTGATTCATCATATACTCCTCCAATTTTAAAGGACGCATATTTTATATGAGAGATATAAATTTCCCCACAAAAAAGATAGATACATAATAGGCCTACCCTTACCGAAGGAATGACTACGCCAAATATGCAGTCCTTGAATGATTTACAGATAGCTAAATAAACCCTCACTTATGAGAGAAAAATAATCTATCCAATTGCTAATCATTACAAGTTCATCCACATATCTAGTCTTTGCCTCCTTTTGATATATCTCTATTATTAGTCTATCAAAAAAGATGAAATGTTACAAAAAATAAAACAATTACTCACAACATATATTCGTTCACATTTCCTTCATTGTGAATTTATTCACAATGGATATATAATAAACATGTAAATACAATATTGGAGGGATTTCAATGGTTATCAATTTTTTAAGAACTGATAAACGTGCTACTTTCATATTATTACTTTTACGTCTTTACATAGGATATTCTTGGATCACTGCTGGAATAGGGAAAGTTTTAGGACAATCTTTTGATGCCAGCGGTTTCCTCAAAGGCGCCATCGCCCAAGCATCAGGCGATCACCCCGCAGTACAAGGCTGGTGGGCGGATTTCCTTCAAAACTTTGTTCTTCCGCACGCAGACTTATTTAGCTTTTTCGTACAATGGGGAGAAATCTTAGTAGGTTTAGGTTTAATTTTAGGTGGATTAACAAAAACTGCTGCATTCTTTGGAATCATAATGAATCTTTCATTCTTATTAAGTGGAACTGTTAGTGTAAACCCAAACATGCTTGTTTTAACTATGTTCATTTTAATTGCAGGTCATAATGCTGGACGTATTGGATTAGACGGTTATGTTTTCCCTAAACTTTTCCGGAAAAACAACCACGAAACATATAAATTAAGTAAAACTGCGTAGTAACAGTTTACTTTTAAAATATAAGTAAGAAAAGAGCCTAAGTATAGGCTCTTTTCTTACTTACTCCAAATTTAAACTCTTAACGAACCGCGAAACCCTCTAGCAGCATAATAGGAATCTGCTCCATTGTGGTACACAAAAACGTGTCCAAAGCGATAATCGCAAAATAGAGCGCCACCGAGTTCGCGAATATCTGAAGGCGTTTGTACCCAGCTTGATGATTTCATATCGAAATCCCCAATTTGTTGCAAATCTCGATATTGTTCTTCAGTTAATAATTCAATGCCCATAGCAGTTGCCACATCAATGACATTATTTTCTGGTTTATGTTTTTTTCTTGACTCTAACGCTTCAAGATCATAACAAAGACTTCTGCGGCCTTTAGGACTCTCCTTTGAACAATCATAGAAAGTATACTCGTCCTTCTCTTTATCATAACCAACAACATCCGGCTCACCGCCAGTTACTTCCATTTCATTAAGTGACCATAATTTCTCAGCATTAACATCCAGCTTCGCTTCAACTTTAGCCCATTCAAGACCTTCATGACGATTCATATTCTTCTCAAAACGAGCTTTCAATACTTTGAATAATTCTTCACGCTGTTCTACTGGTAACACATTTTTATTTTCTGTCATATTAGTCCTCCGAATTACATTTCCTTATAATCATAATGGTTTGCATGCAGTTTACAACAAATTATATAATTTGTTGTATCTCTTTTTCAACAATATGACCCGATTGTACAACGAAAAATCCCTGTACGAATATCCATTATATAGTACGAAAGCCCTCCATACTTTCTCCAAGAATATAATGTGAAAACCACATCAAGTTCTGCTTCATAATAGCTACTCTCATTCCCGGCTGATCAGAACTATATGCCATTCCTTTAAATATAATTAATTCTGTATCAACTTCCATATCTCTTAATCCTTCATATAGCTCATATGCATTTGTAGTTGGAATTCTTGCATCCTTTTCCCCATGTTGAATTAAGGTAGGCGTACAAGCTGATTTAATATATGTCATTGGTGATGTCTTCGTATAGATCTCCGGATCATTCCATGGAGTATTTCCTAAATACATTCTAATAAAGTAAGGGATATCTGTATTTACATAATGGGTACCCCAGTTCGTAATTCCGCCCCCAACTGAAATAGCTTTAAATCTACTACTAAATGTAGAACAGAAAGCTGATATATATCCTCCGTTACTCCATCCCATAACTCCTACTGTATCTTTATCTACAATCCCTTGATCAACTAGTTTATCCACCCCTGATATAACATCATCATAGTCAGCGATTCCCTGTTTTCTGTAGTTTGCTTTTAAGAATTCATTACCATAACCTGAGCTTCCTCTGTAGTTTGGCTCTAAAACGATAAAGCCTTTTTCGATAAACTGTTCAATCGGATATTTCTCATTGAAGCAGTCTGAAAATATCGGAAAGGATGCCCAAGCCGGGCCACCATGAATTACTACTAATAAAGGATATTTTTTATTTGAGTCAAACTCTGCTGGGGTTGATAACACACCCTCAATTTCAAGGCCATCACTACTTTTCCATGAGATGATTTCCCTATTACTTTTAAGCTTGTCTTCGAAAAAGCTATTTTCATTCGTTATTTTTTTATCATCCAAATAGATTTCAAAGGTTTCATTTGTTATAGCCTTATTATAGGTTATATGATTTCCATCCTTTGTTATAGAGGCATCCATTATAAAGCCATCTACCTTGTCGCTTAATGCTTCCACAGTGCCATCTTCAGCTAGTAATCCAATACGATAATTCGTTTTATCCTGCCATCTAATTAAAATCCCTTTAGCTGTCCACTGTAATGGCGTAACCGTACTATCAAAGTTTGTTAGAGGCTGAATTACCTCTCCAGTATTCATATCATATATCTCTAATGTATTATCTTGTATATGATTTCTATAGTAATCCTTCTCTCTTATGCTTGCTGAGTAACATATTTTATCGCCCTCAGGAGAAAAGCAGATGCTCGCTCCTAACAACGTATCTATACTCATCTTTTGTAGTTCCCCAGCTTCAACATCTAATATATATAGATCACCATTCATATAATCGTTTAGGCTTGGTGTAGCCATACATACAACCTTTTTCCCATCATTTGAAATATCAAAGTTATGTATATAAAAATCCTTACCGTCCGTTAGTTGATAAACACCGCTAACCTTCCGTTCCTGTTTATCATTTTGTTTCACTTTTTCTATTTCAATGTAGTATAAACAATTATTCTGATGTTCCTTACCTACATGATGGAAATCTCCATATCGTTCCTTACGTTTCTTTATCTCCTCACATTCTTTTGACTGTGCAATATAATAAAAACCTTTACCAGTAGGCTCCCATTTGAAATTACTGACTCCTTCTTTCTCATCAGTAATTTGAACCTCACTATAGCCGTCTATTGACTTAAAAAAGATCTGATTTTTCCCATCTCCAACAGGGCTAAGATATGCGATACCCTTAGAATCTGGAGACCATAATGGATATGTACTATCTATATCTCCAATTGTTAATGGGTAACTCTTCCCTTTTTCCTTTTCATATATCCATACATGATTTCTATATGTATTGTCTTTCCAGTTAGCTTTCTTTTTAACAAACGCTACATTTTTGCCATCATCACTTATATTTGTACTTGATAAGGCCGGTAATGAAATAATCTCTTCTATACTTAAATATGTTTTTTCTTTCACTTTCATTAATAAACACCCCTCGTCATGTCTAGTCAATTAATGCATCTACACTCCCAAGATTCCCGTTCAATTGGATCAGCTAGGTGTTTCATCCCAAGCCCTTCAGCAATAACAATCGTCTTTTCTTGTAGTAATAAAGAAAACTGTTCATGAATACTTAAAATATTACTAGAAAATTCAGATAAACAAAAGTAGTTTCGTTCCAAACTCGATAAAGTGAACCTTTAATTAGTAGGGTTCTGCCCATCCCCACTGCTAGTTCCTCACTCCTCTTTAGTCCAGTCCACTTATCGATTTTAAATGTTCTTTTTCTTTTGGACACAAAAACACCCCTTTAGATAAAAATATCCAAAGGGGTGAGGCTTCACAAATTTATTTCAAATCTACCAATCTTCTACTCAACCGTAACAGACTTAGCTAAGTTACGTGGCTTATCAACGTCACACTCGCGGTGAAGTGCTGCGTAGTATGAGATAAGTTGTAATGGAATAACTGCTACTAGCGGTGCTAGTGCTTCGTGTACAGCTGGTAATACGAAGCTGTCTCCTTCCATTTCTAAGCCTTTCATTGAGATGATACATGGGTTAGCTCCGCGTGCTACTACTTCTTTCACGTTACCGCGAATTCCAAGGTTTACGTGCTCTTGTGTAGCAAGTGCGATAACTGGTGTACCATTTTCGATTAAAGCGATTGTACCGTGTTTTAATTCTCCTCCAGCAAATCCTTCTGCTTGGATGTAAGAGATTTCTTTTAGTTTTAACGCACCTTCTAATCCTACGTAGAAGTCTACGCTACGTCCGATGAAGAAACAGTTACGCGTTGTTGCTAAAAATTGTTTTGCTAATGCGTCCATTTCTTCTTTTTGATCACAAAGTTCTATCATTGCATTTGCTACAATTCCTAGTTCGTGTGTTAAGTCGAAATCAAGAACTTCACCTTTTGCTTTAGCAATGTCAGCCGCTAAGATTGAAAGTACTGCAAGCTGTGCTGTGTAAGCTTTCGTTGATGCAACCGCAATTTCTGGTCCAGCGTATAGTGGAAGTGTATAGTCAGCTTCACGAGAAAGCGTAGAACCAGGTACGTTTGTAATTGTTAATGCTTTATGACCCATTTCATTTGTTTGCACAAGTACTGCACGGCTATCAGCTGTTTCACCACTTTGTGAAATGTAAATGAAGAATGGTCTTTCTGTTAATAATGGCATGTTGTAAGAGAATTCACTTGCTACGTGTACTTCAACTGGTGTTTTTGCAAACTTCTCGATAAATTGTTTTCCAACAAGACCTGCATGATAACTCGTTCCACATGCAATGATGTAAATACGATCGCTATCTAAAATCGCGTTGCGGATATCTTGATCTAATTCAATTTCGCCATTTTCATCTTGATACTTTTGAATAATATTACGGATTACAAGTGGTTGCTCATCAATTTCTTTAAGCATGAAATGAGGGTATGTTCCCTTTTCAATGTCACTTGCATCTAATTCCGCTGTAAACGGTGCACGTTCAATCGTTTCACCTTGTAAGTTTTTAATTGTAATGCTTTCTTTCGTTACGATTACGATTTCTTTATCCATTAACTCAATAAATTGATCTGTAACTTGTAACATCGCCATAGCGTCGCTCGCCACAACATTAAAGTTGTCACCAACACCTACTAATAGCGGGCTTTTGTTTTTAGCAACATAAATCATGTTTGGATTTTCAGCATCAAGTAATCCGATTGCATAAGAGCCATGTAAAAGAGATAGCGTATTACGGAACGCTTCTTCTACACTTAATCCTGTGCTCACTTGTTGTTCCATAAGCTGTACGATAATTTCTGTATCTGTTTCACTTACGAACGTTACATCTTGTAAATATTCCTTTTTCACTAATTCATAGTTTTCAATTACACCGTTATGAACTAGTGTAAAGCGCTTTGATGTACTTTGATGCGGATGCGCGTTTACCTTACTTGGAACACCGTGTGTAGCCCAGCGTGTATGTCCGATACCTACGCTTGCTGCTACGTTCTCATCTACGATTTCGCGAAGTTTTGCAATACGGCCTTTTTCTTTGTACACAACAACACCGTTCTCTGCTTGTACTGCAATACCTGCTGAATCATATCCACGATATTCTAGTTTTTCTAAACCTTTTAATAAAATTTCCTTTGCATCTTGTTCTCCAATAAATCCTACGATTCCACACATGTTTAGTCGCCGTTACAAATGCTTACACTGCTCTGCGAACATGTAACGACATAGTCCGATACCATTTTTATTTATACTAAAAAACGGATTACATATTGCTAGCCCTGTAAGCTTGTAACGGCTTTCACCTTCCTCTCGATTGGGTTTAAGTCCGTATATACTTATACAGCTAGTTTTCATCCGTTCCTTTTCTCTCATCACACTTTCACCTTTGTCCATTAAGTCACCTTAATGATTTAAGTAAAAGCTTGCGGTTATGATGAACAACCGGGAGTCATCCGCCGAAATCTCGATAAAACTCCACCTCGTCAACTACACTACTTGTAGTTCTGGCGCTTTTATAATTTACAACATTTACTTTGAGAAAAAGAACAAGACAATCTTATAACAAACATTATAAACCGTCAATGAAATTTTTTTCATCGTCTTTAAAACATATGAAAAAGGAGCACTTCTTGTGCTCCTTTTAAAATAAATTCAACAAATTATTAAGCGCCAACTTCAGCTTTAACAACTTCTACAATACGATGTACATATGCATTACAAACTTCTTGTGTCGGTGCTTCTGCCATTACACGAATAAGCGGTTCTGTTCCAGATGGACGAACAAGAATGCGGCCATCACCGTTCATTTCTTCTTCTACAACACGAATAATTTCTTTAATTTTTTCATTTTCTAATGCTAATTTTTTATCTGTTACACGAACATTTACTAGTAATTGTGGGAATTTCGTCATTTCTCCTGCAAGCTCAGATAATGGCTTTTTCGTCATTTTCATGATGTTTACAAGTTGAAGTGCACTTAACATTCCATCACCAGTTGTAATGTAATCAAGTAAGATGATGTGACCTGATTGTTCTCCGCCTAAGTTGTAACCACCGCGTTTCATTTCTTCCATTACGTAGCGATCACCAACTGCAGTTTTGTCACTTGTAATATTGTTTGCTTCAAGTGCTTTGTAGAAACCTAAGTTACTCATAACAGTTGAAACAACTGTATTGTGCTTTAGTTGGCCAGTTTCTTTCATGTACTTCGCACAAATAAACATAATTTGATCGCCATCAACGATGTTTCCTTTTTCATCTACAGCGATTAAACGGTCACCATCACCATCAAAAGCAAGACCGATATCAGCACCTTTTTCTTTCACTAATTCTGCTAGGCCTTCAGGATGCGTAGAACCTACTCCAGCGTTAATATTCATACCATTCGGTGAAGTTCCCATTGTTGAAATATCAGCTTCTAAATCCGCAAATAAGTACGGCGCTAAAGAAGACGTTGCACCATGTGCACAATCTAAAGCGATATGTAAACCAGAGAAATCTTCTTCTACAGTTTGTTTAATGTATTGTAAATATTTTTGTCCACCTTCAAAGTAATCGCTCACTTGTCCAAGGTTAGTACCTGTTGGACGTGGCAATTCATCAACTTCTTTGTCTAATAAAGCTTCGATTTCTGCTTCTTGCTCATCTGTTAATTTAAAACCGTCTGAACCGAAGAATTTAATTCCGTTATCTTGTACCGGATTATGAGATGCAGAAATCATCACACCTGCTTGTGCACCTAACGCCTTTGTTAAATAAGCAACACCCGGTGTAGAAATAACACCAAGGCGCATTACTTCTGCTCCAGTTGATAATAGACCTGCTACTAAAGCTCCTTCTAACATATGACCAGATACACGTGTATCACGACCGATAATTACTTTTGGACGATCTGTATCTTTTGTTAATACATAACCACCAAAACGTCCAATTTTGAAAGCTAATTCAGGTGTTAATTCCTCATTCGCAACTCCACGTACTCCATCTGTACCAAAATATTTACCCATTATGATTCGCTCCTTTTTCTTGCTCTTTTTGATTATCTACTGTTGGTTCTTGACTAAGTTCTTTATCTTTATCTTTGTCTTTGTCTTTTTCTTTTTCCTGGTCTTTTTCTGGATTAGTTTCAGGATCTTTTGGTTTTTCAGTTTGATTATCTTGATTATTATTTGAATTTGGTTGTTCACCATTACCCTGTACTTCTTGATCTGGCTTTTCTTTCTTCACAATAGTAACTTTAGCACTTTTTTGTTTTGGCTCTATTGAAATATTACCAGGACCGCTCACTTGAATCGAAACATCCTTCGTCCCTGGCGATACATTTTGCAAATTAATTACCGCTGTTATTTGAGCAGCTGTTATTTTATCTACTATACTTGCTTCTCCTGAAATATCAACGCTTATCTTTCCATCCTGTGGCGAAAGTAACTGAGCAGTGACATCTTTAGAAACTCCATTTTTTTGAATCGAGACACCTTCAATTGTTCTAGTTTTCGTTTGTTTTACTTTTTGTACCCCTACGGAAACCTTCACTTGATTTGGTTTAGAACTCGTTACACCCTTTGGCAATAAAACAGAGGTATCGAATGTTGTAGACTCAGTCAATTGGCTAAGATCTACTTCGACCCCCTCTATTGATTGTATATTATCCAAAATATCTTTTGGACCCGCTATCGTTACTTCTCTCGGTTCAACGCTAATATTTGTAACGGCCAATCCTTCTGGTAAACTCCCCTTTTTCGTATACGTTACAGGAACAGTTTTTTCCGTATTATTGGCCGTAGCTTGCGTCGCCACATTCAACGTTACACTAATTTTAGATGGACTTGTTCTTACATTTAAACGTTTTCCTTCTTTATTGTATAATGTAACTTCAGCTGTTTTTGTAACAGTTTTATTAACACCTTTTAAATCAATATACGCCTTAGCAGATGAAATACTTTCGATTTCTTCTTTCGTCCCAACTACCTCAACAGTATCAGGTTTAATGTTTGATTTTTCGAGAGTAGCACCCGCTGGCATCTGATCCTCATTTGATAACTTTAAGTCTACATGAACATATTTTCTCGCTTTTTCATGAAGAGTAACTTTAATTGTTGATGGCTGAACTGTTCCCTTCACATCATCTGGAAGCCCGTTCGTTTTCAAAGAAACTTCATAAGTCCCTTTTGGACTATCTCGCAAATCAACCGTTATATCAAATTGTTTTTTTGCTTTTGCTGTAGCAACTGCTGCTTTTGGACCTTCTAACTTCACCTTAACGCCCTCTGCCGGAATACCACTTACAATATATTTATCTTCATCATACTTAAGGTTAATAGCATGATTAGTTAATGTTTCTTTCGTATCATTTGCGAAAGGTAATATACCCGATGTCGTATTCTTTTCAGTTAATGTTGCGGACATAAAAAGCATACACGCCAATAGTAATGAGATTCCTTTTAAAAACCAATGATTCTCCATTAACTTATCCATGACGCTTTCTCCTCCAATTCCATAAAGACGAAGAAGTCGTTTTTTCGTTCCCACTAAATTCTGCTAATAACATATCCTTCAGTTGTTCCGTCTTCAAATCACGATGCAACTTACCATTTTTCGTTAAAGAAATTTGGCCTGTTTCTTCAGATACAACTACTGTAATACTATCAGTGACTTCACTAACTCCCATTGCA
This sequence comes from Bacillus cereus group sp. N12, assembly GCF_016483575.1. Taxonomy (NCBI): domain Bacteria; kingdom Bacillati; phylum Bacillota; class Bacilli; order Caryophanales; family Bacillaceae; genus Bacillus; species Bacillus cereus group sp. N12. The sequence goes on along the minus strand of NZ_JAEHBO010000022.1, from coordinate 3,464 downwards.
GCACGATGCCTTGTTCCTAACTCCTTAGAAATAAAGGGACTTTCTGATAATGGAAGATAACAAGCCGCTGCTTTAATTGTACTTCCTTGCATAATTACGGCTCCGTCGTGAAGAGGCGTATTTGGAATGAAAATATTAATGAGTAACTCCGATGATACATTTGCATTTAACGGAATACCCGTTTCCACATAATCACCCATTCCGGTCTCTTTTGACAACGTAATTAATGCACCAATTCTACGTTTTCCCATATATTCCGTTGCTTTTGCTATCGATGTTGCAACAATTTCAGGTTCATCATCCTCCTGAGTTCCAACACGCGAAAATAAACTTCCGCGTCCTAGCTGCTCAAGTGCTCTTCGCAATTCTGGCTGGAAGATAATAATAACGGCTAAAAATCCCCACGTTAATACTTGTTCCGTTAGCCAATAAAGCGTATGCAATTCAAGGAAAATACTAATCATCCGAACGACAATAATAACTGTAATCCCCTTTAAAAGTTGAACAGCTTTTGTCCCTCGGATTATAAGAATTAGCTTATATATAATAAACCATACAACGGCAATATCTAATACCGTACTAAGATATTTCAAAATGGTCGTATCTTCAAAAGGCATGCTAACCCTTCCTCCTACTTACGAGCAATTCTATCCATATATTGAAATATTGTTTTATGCTCTATCTGTATGTATTTCCAACAACTAGTTAATTATACCATACATGAAACAAACGACAATTACAAACAACCCCCTTTAGATCAAATTGGTAAGATGTCAAACAATCTTATCGTACAGTATAATATAAATCATTATTATACGCCTATTTTCAAATAAAAAAAGCAACTTCTCAGTTGCTTTTCTTACATTTATTTTAGTTTTTCACCGAATAAAGAACCCATTAAAGCAACCGCGGTTGTTGCCGTTCTATTTCTCTCATCTAAAATCGTATTTACTTCAACAAACTCAGCAGATGTAACAATATCAGCTTCCGCTAACATTTCCATCGCTAAATGACTTTCACGATACGATAGACCACCAATTACAGGCGTTCCAACTCCTGGTGCATCATGAGGATCAAGACCATCTAAATCTAATGATAGATGTACACCATCAGTATGAGATAAATAAGCAATTGTTTCTTCCATAACAGCCGTCATACCCATACGATCAATTTCATGCATCGAGAATACTTTAATACCTTCATTGCGAATAAAGTCTTTTTCTCCTTCATCCAATGCACGTGCACCGATAATTACAACGTTCTCTTTTTTCACCTTTGGATATGCCCCGTATAAGTCTACAAGCGTGGGATGTCCATAGCCTAAACTTGCTGCAAGTGACATTCCATGAATATTACCAGATGGTGAAGTTTCCTCCGTATTTAAATCTCCATGTGCATCATACCAAATAACACCTAAATTTTTATAATGTTTTGCCACGCCAGCTAGTGTACCAATTGCGATACTATGGTCACCACCTAATACAAGTGGAAAACGACCTTCTTCTATAATATGATCCACCTTACTTGCCAATTCATTACATACAGTCGCAACTTGTGTAAGGTTTCTTAATTTTGTATTTTCATCAACTTCTTTTTCTCTCTCTATACATATATCTCCCATATCTTTAACGTTATATCCAATTTCTTCAATTCTTTCAATTACCCCTGCATAACGGATCGCGCTCGGGCCCATATCAACTCCACGACGCATCTGTCCTAAATCCATTGGAACTCCAATAACTGAGATTTCTTTTTTCATAGATAGTATCCCCCTTTTATGCCTTCACTAAATATTTTAAATCTTTTATATACTCTGACTCAACTCGACATTTTTCTGTATGGATATACAATTTATTCACTTATATTTATGTTGAAATCCAAATTTTAAGACCATTTTATGTATAAAGTTAACTTAATGAAACAACTGCTATCATTATTATTAGATAATAATAAAAAACACTTCTACATTTAGAAGTGTTTTTTCGATGCAATTTTCCATACTGCTGCAATATTTCTTGCTGTCATTTCAATATTCTCTTTTGCCATCTTATATGCCTCTTCTAGTGCCATTGGAAAAGGCGTAATACTAAATACTGCATCGATTCCCTTTTCGTAAACAACTGGATAATTTGGAGATACCGATCCTCCTATAGCAATCACAGGAATATGAAGACGTTTCGCTCGCCCCGCGACACCAACAGGAGCCTTTCCATATGCTGTTTGTTCATCTATTCTACCTTCACCAGTTATAATTAAATCCGCATCTTCTATATGCTTATCAAAATTTGTATGATCCAATACAATTTCAATACCCTTTCGTAAGCTTCCCTTTAACACCGCAATAACAGCTGCTCCCATACCTCCTGCCGCTCCTGCACCAGGTATTTCAGATACATCCAAAGATACATATCGTTTAAGAATAGTCGCATAATGCTTTAAATTCTCATCTAGCCTTTTCAGCATCTCTACATCCGCACCCTTTTGAGCACCAAATACGAAAGATGCCCCTCTCATTCCGACTAATGGATTATTTACATCACACGCCGCTTCTATCGTTATCTCCTTTAGGCGTGAATCCATTCGTGAAAAATCAATCGTGACAATCGAATGTAATGTTCCTCCAGATGGATCTATTACTTCACCCTTTTCATCTATAAACCTTACTCCTAAAGCCGATAACATACCTGCCCCACCATCATTTGTAGCGCTTCCTCCAAGCCCCAAAATAATATGCTTAACTCCTTGGTCTAGCGCATGTAATATAAGCTCTCCTGTTCCTTTTGACGTTGTAATGAATGGATTTCGCTTTTCAACCGGAACGTGTTGTAATCCAGATGCCGATGCCATTTCAATAAACGCTGTCTTTTTATCTGTAGAAATGCCATAAAAAGCTTGTACGCCTCCTCTAAGCGGTCCTGTCACATAAAGTGATACAACGCTTCCTCCTGTGGCATCAACAAGTGAATCAACAGTTCCTTCACCACCATCTCCAATTGGTATTTTTACATACTCTGCTTTAGGAAAAATTGCTCCAAAACCTCTTTCAATAGCTTCACATACTTCTATAGCCTTTAGACTTTCTTTGTATGAATCAGATGCAATGACAACTTTCACAATTATCCCCCATCCTTTATTTTTACGTTTTCTTCATTTTAAACGACAAATATGAAAGTTGTCTTTTTAAACAAAAAAAAAGCGTACATCATATGATGTACGCTTTCTCTATTTATATGGAGCCTAGCGGGATCGAACCGCTGACCTCCTGCGTGCAAGGCAGGCGCTCTCCCAGCTGAGCTAAGGCCCCGTAGTAATAAAGCGGAAGACGGGATTCGAACCCGCGACCCCAACCTTGGCAAGGTTGTATTCTACCACTGAACTACTTCCGCGAAAATGGTGAGCCATGAAGGATTCGAACCTTCGACCCTCTGATTAAAAGTCAGATGCTCTACCAACTGAGCTAATGG
>NZ_JAEHBO010000219.1:0-291 GCF_016483575.1 Bacillus cereus group sp. N12 | reverse complement strand
CCTATGGGGGGCAGCAGTAAGGAATATTGCGCAATGGACGAAAGTCTGACGCAGCGACGCCGCGTGGGGGATGAAGGTCTTCGGATTGTAAACCCCTTTCGGGAGGGAAGATGGAGTGGGTAACCACTTGGACGGTACCTCCAGAAGCAGCCACGGATAACTTCGTGCCAGAAGCCGCGGTAATACGAAGGTGGCAAGCGTTGTTCGGATTTACTGGGCGTACAGGGAACATTTCTGACGCTGAGGCTCGAAAGCTAGGGGAGCGAACGGGATTAGATACCCCAGTAGTCC
>NZ_JAEHBO010000218.1:0-301 GCF_016483575.1 Bacillus cereus group sp. N12 | reverse complement strand
AAAGCTGCAGGATTAGAAGCTGACAATCCTAGTGACCTACCAGAAAAAGAATTTGGAAATACTAGAAAAGAAGCAAAGCGCATTCTTGTTCCAGCATTAGGTGAAGATAGTGGTGGTAGAATATTTGAGTTTAAAAACAAAGAAGATCTTGAAAAAGCTAAGAAATACTATGATGATTTAGGTAATGGTAATCAGATGCTATTCTCTCATACTTACGCAAAAGATAACTTCCTTATACAAATGAATGGTGATATGGAAGATGCCCAATTTAACAAATATAAAGAAGTTATGGACAAAGTAA
>NZ_JAEHBO010000217.1:0-302 GCF_016483575.1 Bacillus cereus group sp. N12 | reverse complement strand
GGAGTAACCGGAGTAACCGGAGTAACCGGAGTAACCGGAGTAATCGGATCAACAGGAGTAACGGGAGTAATCGGATCAACAGGAGTAACGGGGTCAACGGGAGTAACAGGTCCAACGGGAGTAACGGGGTCAACGGGAGTAACGGGAGTAACCGGAGTAACGGGAGTAACCGGATCAACAGGAGTAACGGGGTCAACGGGAGTAACAGGTCCAACGGGAGTAACGGGAGTAACCGGAGTAACCGGAGTAACCGGAGTAACCGGAGTAATCGGATCAACAGGAGTAACGGGAGTAATCGGATC
>NZ_JAEHBO010000216.1:0-316 GCF_016483575.1 Bacillus cereus group sp. N12 | reverse complement strand
TTCAGCTTTTCTAAGTTAGATCCATCAGGCACTATAATTCCTACCGGAATAGATAAAACGCGCATTTCTGTTTGTGTATTTAACAATCTTGCGCCTGGATATCCTGGAACGTTGAGAAAATTTCGTTTCAACGGTGCCCAAGTAGGTCTTTTCCATCCTTTTTCAATTTGGACATATTTTTTACGTTCATTGTTAAATGTAAAAGAACTCACTTTAACACCCCATTTCTTTATAAAATAAAAGAAACCCAAACCTAAAAGGCTGAGTCTCTTTGTTTTTCTCTTTCTTGGTACTCGGTTGTATATCGATACGTACC
>NZ_JAEHBO010000215.1:0-329 GCF_016483575.1 Bacillus cereus group sp. N12 | reverse complement strand
GACAGCTTATTTACATAACTACCGTTATTGGAAGTAAAGTAAACCCCTCTTATTGGGGTACGAACACTGTTCTTGTTATAATTAATTTTTTTCAGAACGTCTATAATCCTCTTTTAAAAAATATATGTAAATATAATAAAAAACGAATGATTAATAGAAATATTCTACGCCACTCGTTTTTTATCGGACTTCTTTTTACTGTACTTTTATTTTCTTTATGAGTTATTAGAAAAATAATTGTCTATATAAGTTTTTATTTTTTCAAAATCCTTTTCCATAAATAAGATTGCTGGTACTTCAATTATTGGAAGATTATTTTCATTATCAAA
>NZ_JAEHBO010000214.1:0-338 GCF_016483575.1 Bacillus cereus group sp. N12 | reverse complement strand
CTATGCACACCTTCTAAATGTGTTAACTCGATATAATCTCCTACTTTGACTGGTACCTTTTGTGATTCAGCATTTTGCTGTTTGTTTCCATAAATGTCTTTCTTGTATACTACTTTCCCCGATGCATTTTGTACTTTAATACTCGCGTATGTTTCATTAAAATAATGATGCGGTATGCCTGCTTTTAAGTCCACTTGCATTTCTTCTGTCGACTTATTGAAATTGATTTTAGCAAACTCAAAATCACTGATTCCTTTTAGCGACCATGCAAATTGATTTCCATCCAAAATTGTTGCTTCTGGCATTTTTTCTACTTTCTTCAGACCTTCTTTTGTAAC
>NZ_JAEHBO010000213.1:0-341 GCF_016483575.1 Bacillus cereus group sp. N12 | reverse complement strand
ACAAAGTGGGTAGCATTGGCATACCGTGACGGTTGGTGGATGGTTGGAAATGATGAATGGATTCCGAATGAATATGTGATGATTCAATCCTAGGTTATTTTGACATTAAATGCCCCTACCTCAGTATGATTTTGAGGTGAGGGGTTTTTATGTCTTGGTCTAATGTGGTATTCACAAAAAGCGAAATAGACAAGATTGTTTTACGGTATTTTTCACCTTAAATCTATGTTTCAGTGAGATTATTCTTTGAATTAAGAAGTGAGTATTGAACTACCCCCACTTTCACTTCGTTTAGAAGTGGGGGATTCCTAAGTAAAGAGTTCTATCGAACTCTAATTTAT
>NZ_JAEHBO010000212.1:0-342 GCF_016483575.1 Bacillus cereus group sp. N12 | reverse complement strand
CTCTTGAAGATAAAAACTATTTAATTTTCAAGGAACAGTTATTAACTTAAAACTTATTATACGAGGAGGGTGTATCATGAAAAAAATATGCTTTGTATTAATTGTCGATGCTGGTATAAATTATGGTTCAATATTTTCTCTACCATTTTTAAGGAATCAGGATGATTTGAAGGAATATTTTTCTAAGTATTATGATGTTTCAATTAATTATATTAGGGATAAAAACTCAGTTGACTATTTGGTAGTTCCCAAACCGTGTCCACCTTTTGATAATGAAAATAATCTTCCAATAATTGAAGTACCAGCAATCTTATTTATGGAAAAGGATTTTGAAAAAATAAA
>NZ_JAEHBO010000211.1:0-358 GCF_016483575.1 Bacillus cereus group sp. N12 | reverse complement strand
TAACTTAGCTAAGAATAATCCTTTTGAATTCACAATTTATGGGGCTTGCGCTGTTTCAGATAAAACAGCAGCTTCAAATTATTACAGTGAAGCTTAACTTAATCAAGGGAATGGAGATGCTTTTAGACATTCATTTTGGAATGCATCCCTTGTTAAACGTTTAGGTGGTACTAAAGGCCGTGATTTTGGGGAAGCAAGAGCGAAAGTTTGGACGAATGCTCATGAGCAATATGCTAGTGGAATTGATAAAGAAATGGATCTAAATAATAACTGGATTGGTAGAATGCTTGCATATGATAATTATTCTTGGAGTCTAGAACAATACAGTAATCATTTAAAAAACAAAGTAGCAAATGGC
>NZ_JAEHBO010000210.1:0-371 GCF_016483575.1 Bacillus cereus group sp. N12 | reverse complement strand
GAGTTTGTTTGGCTAAAAGAAGTGGATAGTATTGCGATTCAGTCGTCTGTTCGCAACCTTGCGGATGCTTATACACGCCTTTTCAAAAAACAAAACAATGCCCCGCGTTTCAAATCTAAGAAGAACAACGTACAATCTTATACCACAAAACAAACAAATGAAAACATTGCCGTTGTAGGAAACAAAATAAAATTGCCAAAATTAGGTCTTGTTCGATTTGCCAAAAGTCGTGAAGTAACAGGACGTATTTTAAATGCTACAGTTAGACAGAACCCTTCTGGCAGATACTTTGTGTCATTGTTAGTTGAAACAGAAGTGCAAGAACTTCCGAAAACAAATTCTTACATTGGAATAGATGTAGGACTAAAAGA